>CAZIDA010000505.1:0-2907 GCA_964537865.1 uncultured Acidobacteriota bacterium | reverse complement strand
GCGCCACGGTGACCGCCACTTGATCGCATTCCTCCATCTCGCCATTTTCGAAGGCGACTGCGAGCTTGCCGTTCGCCGGTCTGATTGGCTTCACGCGGCGTCCCCTTTTAATTTCAATTCCCAGGCCGCGCAACTTCGCCGAAAGCGCGCTCAAGATGCGAGCGTATCCACCGGGAACAAATCCGAAGACTTCTTTCTTTTCAACCGACCGTCGGGCCGAATACATTCTTGCGATGATGGCCCAGATGAAAGCCGCCGAAGTCTTGTCGCAATTCTCGCCCAGCTTGGCTCTCAAAAGCGGCCGCCAGATTTTCTCTACGGCACGCTTGCCGGACCACTTCTCAAGCCACTCCACCGCCGTGATGCGTTCGAGTCTTTCCCAATCTCTTCGCTGTGAGGCTTGAAGGATGGTGACTCCCAATCTCACTTTATCAATCAAGCCAAGCGGCGGAAAGCGCAGGAACTCCCAAGGATTCGACAGGGAATAGAGACGGCCATCAACAAAGAAGCCGGTCTTCGTCTTTACCCATTGAATTTCCCGCTCCAAATCCAATTCCGAAAGCAGCGAGCGAAGCGATTCATCGGACGGCAGAATGACATGGTAATGACGATCCCAAGTGACTTCGCCGAGCGACCACGGGCCGGCCAATCCGCCGAGTCCGGACGATTCTTCATACAGCGTCACACGGCGACCGCGTTGGGCCAGGCGGTGAGCCAAGGTCATCCCCAAAAACCCGCCTCCGATGACGCTCCATCGTTCGTCGCTCATGATCTTCCCTGCCATTCAAGCCGCGCCTGCCTCAACGAGGCGGCGTCAACTCATGAATCTGCGCGCCGATCACCTCATATTTCAACTGACACTCCGGACATTCGAGGAGCCTAATCTCTATCGCCGGCGCTCCGCTCCATCGCTCCAAAAGCCGTCCGCATCGACACACGCACCCCACCGATCGGGCCGGATTGCCGAGAGCGAGATGAAATTCCGGAATTGACTTCGTGACCACCGAACCCATTCCCACCATCGCAAAACGTCCAATCGTCAGGTCGTTCCCTATCGTGCAACCGGCGCCAATCGTGGCCCCGGCGGCGACTCGTGTCGGCAAAGTTTTATCGTCAGGTTCGGATGGCCGCAGCGCCTTCAGATCGTTGCCGGCCGCCCGCGGGAAGCGATCGTTGGTGAAGACGGTCCCGGCGCTGATCATGACGCCGTCTTCGATGGTGACGCCCGTGCAAACATAAACCTGCGCATTAATCTTTACCCGGTGACCGATTCGCACGTCGTACGCGATGTAAGTTTTCTCGCCGATGATGCACTCGTCGCCGATGACGCTGTTCTTGCGGATGTGAACATGGTCCCAAATATGGGTGTCCTTCCCCAAGCTCACTCCTTCTTCGATGATGGCGGTAGGATGAATGAATGTCGTCACGATAAGCCTGCAACTTTCACGGGCGCCGGAAACGCGATGTCATTGTTCTCATGCCCAGGCGCGTACACGGGAATCCATCGCTTTTGGCGCAACGAGGTGTAAGCGGCCAGCATCACTTCGACGGAAGCCAATACATCCTCATCGTTCAGGAGCAACGACTCTTTCCCGGACAAGGCGCGCGCAAAATTCCTGACCTGGCTGCGGAGGGCGGCGATTTTGTCGTAGCCTCTCCCGAAGGCGCACAAATCGGGGCTGCTGTCGTGGCGATACGAAGATTCTTTCCAGCCCACCGACAGAACGCCTTGAGTTCCGTAGAGGCGAAGGTAGCTGTCCTGATGCTTGTTGAAACTCCAAGAAAGATCGATGATTCCAATGGCGCCGCCCAAGCTGCGCGTAAACACGCTCACCGTGTCTTCCACTTCATATCCCTCGCGTCGAACGCCTTCCACCACGTTGATCTCGGCGACCGGACCGAGAAAATATCGCAAGATATCCACGGAATGAGTTCCGTTGTCGATCATGACTCCGCCGCCGCTTAAGGCGGGATTGGAATTCCATCGCTGCGACATGTCGACGCGGGCGCAAAAAGAATTTTCGAATTGAACGATCTGACCCAGAATTCCGGAAGCGACAATGCTCTTCGCCTGAATGACGTCCTGAACGTATCGGAACTTGGACGCCATGGTCAAAAGAACACCGGCCTTTCGAGCCGTCTCCAACATTTCCACGGCGCTGGCGCGATCAATGGAGAGCGGCTTTTCACACAGGACGTGAACTCCCCGTTTCATGAAATAGATGCTGATTTCCGGATGGGTGTGTGGAGGCGTGCAAACGAGAACGGCGTCGAGCGTTTCTTTCTCCGCCATGGATTCGTGCGTTGAGTAGCTGCGGCAGCTTAACTGCTCGGCGAGCGCTTGGGCCGCTTCCAGCCGCACGTCGGCCACGGCCACCACTTCGGTTTCGTCGCACGTCAAAAACGCATGACCATAGGCCTGCGAGATTCTTCCGGCGCCTATGATTCCAAACCGAACCCTGTTCTTCACCGCGGTCCTCCTGTTAATTGAGATACGGCCTCACGCACAGCCGCGGCGATGTGATTCACATGATCTCGCGTGTAACATTCATTCCATGGAAGCACCAAAATGCTTTCCAGGGCCGCGAAGGTTTGCGGAAAATGCTCGCGGTCGTAATGGAGCGCCTCGCTTCGAGCCAACGTGAATGGATATCCGCTCGCGCCGAAGGTTTTTCGCTTTTGAAATACCTCGCACATGAACGCGGGCTTCTGGATGTATCGCGGCGCCGAGGCAATTCCCTTCTCCTTCAAGAGCCGCGCCAGCGCGACGGCGCCGCCCTGAATCAGCTCACCGTCGACGCGCAAGCAATACTTCCAAAAAGTGTGAACACTCTCAGGCGCGGCCCAGGGAGTTTGAATTCCTTTCACTCCTCTAAGCAGCGCGGTCAAATCGTCGGCGGCGCGAAC
>CAZIDA010000504.1:0-2917 GCA_964537865.1 uncultured Acidobacteriota bacterium | reverse complement strand
ATCGCCGCTCCACACATCAGCGAGGCGATTCAGTATCGCAGTCTGGATCGGAATTGTTGGGCGTGAAATCTTAATGCATGAGCTTCAAATGAAATCGAATCAAAAATGCAGAGACGCGATTCCCTAATCATTCAATGCGTGTTCCGCTTCGGTTACTGTTCCTTCAACACCTCTGCCAGTGAGGTGCGTGTCGCGGCAGCGGCCGCAACCAGAACGGCAGCGGCTGTCAGTTGGCGGTTCATCGGGCGCGGGATTTTACGGAGGAGGCTTTCTTGTGTCGAGCTTTCTTGGCTTCGGCGTGGAGAAACGAGGTCATCTCTTCGTGGGTGTCGAACGGCCCGTACGTGTCTCCTCTTTTCACCTGTTCCAACGACTCCGCAAGGCGGGCATCAATGACTCGGCGCTGAGCAACTCTCGCGGCGCGCTCAACATTTTCCTGGACTGGCTGCGACGAGGCGCATGTGGAACTGGCTCGAAAATAGTTTGACCTGGGCCATAACCCCATCGGGGTTATCACCCCATTTGGGCTAATGGCTACCCAGGGTAGTCCACCAATCCGCCAAAAACCCGGCGGACGCAAGCGAAAACCGGCGGACAACCCTGGGCTGAAGGACGCGTCCCCGTTGGGGACGAAGCCATGATCGGTTCCAGCATCAGGGATGTTTGTTCAGATCGATCCGCTTAATTTTTTGAATTTCATTTTGCAGATCTCGGATCATTTTCAGATGCTGCGTTTGCAGGGCCTGAAGCTCATTGATGGTCTCCTTCTGCTGCGCGTCTGCGGTTTGGAGGGACCGAAGGTTCTTTGTGCCTTCAGCGATGGACTCCTGAAGTTGATTCAAGTTTTGCAGAAGGTGGACCACCATCTGGGCCGTCGGCGCGTAGTTGCTCGTGGGCATCTCTTGCGGAATTCTCTGGAGCATGGCCAGCGATTCGCTGTAATCGGAGTCCTGGGTGGGATCCGCGGCATGAATGATTCCGCAGACAAACAGCGCGTGATCGAGCACCGGGCTTTGGGGAAATCTCTGGAAGAAATCGGAGCAGGTGAAAATAGCTTTGTCGTATTGATTGGAGGCGGCGAACTGTCCGGCGCGATTGATCACCGCTTCTTGTTGCGGGATCACATCGGTCGGCGGCGTCACCACCTTCTTCTTCTTTTTGCAGGCGCCGGCCGAAAGCAAAAGCAGGGCCACAACAAAGAGGCCAATCAAACGTCTTGCCGCAAAATGCTTCATAACGCCTTTCGGGTCCGGCGATCACTCGGCCGACTTCCGATTATACCAACACCCCAATGGAATTAAAGGACTCGCTTGGACATGCGCTTGCCGGGACGAAGCGACGTCGGCAAAGCAAAGTGGAAGCGGCTTCCCCGGTCGACATCACTCTCCACCCAGATCACACCCTGATGCGCCTCCACGATATTCTTACTGATCGCCAATCCTAAACCCGTTCCCACCTTCGAAGCTTGATGCCCGTGCTCCGATTGATAGAACCGTTGGAAGATCTTGCGCGTCTCGTGAGGCGGAATGCCTACGCCCTCATCTTCCACGCTCACCACCCAGTATTCTGAATGGGGGTCGCAATGATTTGATTTGCGCAACTCGCCGTCCCAATTCTCGAAGATGGAGGTCAAGCGCCGTCCCGGCCAGCGCGCGCAATGGATTCGGATGGAACTGTTCTCCTTGGAAAACTTGATGGCGTTCGACAACAGATTCTCGAGCACCTGGGCAATGCGCTGGGAATCGACGGTGGCCTTCAACTCGGCGGCTTCCCATTGGGACTCCACTTTCAAATTTTTCTCCATTAAGAGCGGCGACGCCGATTCCACCGCCGATTTCAAGACCGCCGAGAGGTCGGTGGGCTCCCAACAATATTCCATGACACCGGCTTCGATTCGCGAAAGGTCGAGGAGATCGTTGATGCGGCGCGACAGCACTTGCGATTTGTCCAGCGAAATTCTCAACAGCCGCCGCTGCTGATCGTTCAAGGGCCCCAGGCTTTCGCCCATCAAAAGGTCGCTGGTCTCGCGAATCGCCGCCAGCGGCGACTTCAGTTCGTGCGAAACGTGGGAAACGAATCCTTTCTTCAGCTCTTCCAACTCGTGCAGCTTTTTTGCCATGGAATTAAAAGCTTGCGCCAACTCCCCGAATTCGTTGCGCCCCTCCACCGGGATATTCACTCCAAAGTCTCCCCTCGCGATGGTCCGCGTGCCTTGGATAAGTTTGGCCAAGGGTCTCGAAATCTTTTGCGCCATGAGCAGACTTAATCCGAGGGCCAGCGCGATCGCCAGGCCGGCCGTCAACATCGCAATTCTCTGAGCTCTTGCTCGCGCGGATTCCGATTGCTCCAACCGCGCCTGCATCATCTGATGCGTCACCTGATCCAATTGCGGATACAGTTGCCGAAGCGACTGCATGAGATCATATTTCCGATTGTCCAAGGCGACCAGGACCTCAGCGGAGGCGTTGCCTTCTCCCGCCAAGCGCTGCTGAAAAACCGTTTTGTATTCGGAGTAGGTTTGGTCGATCTTGTCGCCGAGCGCGCGCTCGTCGGGGCTTGAGATGAGCGGCTTCAACTGAGAGAAGGTCTGCTCGTATTGCGCTTGAAGCTCATTCATCGCCCGCAGATAATCTCGGTCTTGTGTCGCCCAAAACTTGAGATCGTAATTGAAGATGTCCTCCAGCCGGCTCAATTCCTCGATCTCCAACTTGCGGGCCTGAAAATCGGTTCCGGTCAGGGACTGGTTGATTCGAATCAACCAGTTCATCTCGACCAAGGAATAGATTCCCAGCGCGATGAGGAGAATTCCCAGGCAAAAATACCCCAACGAAATTTGAGTACGAATCTTCATCAAAACCTGCCCTTAGTAATACTAAGTTAAGTAATCAAGATGTGTTTTCAAATTGCGCACCGCACC
>CAZIDA010000503.1:0-2927 GCA_964537865.1 uncultured Acidobacteriota bacterium | reverse complement strand
GCCAAGGCTTCGCGCCAGGTTCTCAGCGTGATGTTACGATTTTCGGAAGAGCCTTTGGAGGGCTGCATTGAAGGTGAACAGGCGATCTTCACCGGCCCCGGCCTTGGCGCACAAGATGCAGTCGACGATGTCAAGGCGGTGCTCGGAAAATAAGGACAGCGCGCGAATGAGTTCGTGCCGGTCATCGTTCACGATCCCCTTGTAGCGTATCACGGCGATGAGGCTCGCGGCGGCTTCGCTCCTTGGAACCTTGTATATCTTTGTCAGAAGGTAGACACATTCCGCAACAGAACAAATGGGGTCAGGCCGCGACAATCGACAATTGGATCGCCGCCCTGACCGAACGTCAATTGCGTCGCGGCGTCTATCGGAGCACTCGAGAACTGGAAGGGGCTCTGCGGCATTACGTGGAAACCTACAACCACGACCCTAAACTTTTCGTTTGGACCAAAATACCTGAGGAAATCTTTGCAGCCGTGGCCCGATCTTGTGAGCGGACTTCTGCCTCAGGACAGTAGCCACTATTTTTCATTGCCTTTGTCGGTGCCAGGATAAATCCAGTCGTGGCGGCGGCTCATAAGATTCCGCAAATCCATGCGGATTTCTTCCACCGTAGGTCGACCCACAAACCACCAACCGTTGTAAATCTTGTAAATGGTCCGATCCCGGTCCAGGATGAAGGTGTAGGGAATATAGATTTCTCCATGGGCCGGATCGGTTGTATCGACCATTTCCAATTCGTGGAGCAGCTTGCGGTCGGAATCCATCAGGAGCGGCCAGTCGGCGCCCAAAGCGTCCCTCACTTCGGTGGTATTCATCTTGTCATCCACCGAGACCGTGATGATCTTGCAATAGTTGACCCGGAATTCCGGCTGCAAGTGAGTGACATAGTTCGTCAACTGACGACGGTCTTTGGGTCAGAAATAACCCCGGCTGAAAATAAGAACACCGGGAAAACCACGCAGGAGTTGGGACAGTTTTCTATTTTCACCGGTGTGGTCAGGCAGCTCAAAATCAGGAAACTTGTTTCCAATTTTCAGATCTGAATGCATGGGATAATCCATGGCAAATCTCCTCTCCGGTTTCAGACTACGCCTTCGTTTCTGTTATACCAACGTGCCAGCCGCCCGGGGGATATGCCGATGAGGTGTCCAACAATCATCGCCTGATTCATCAACGTTGTTCTCACAAGGCCGGTTCGTTCCCATCGCCGAGCGGATGTCAAAACGCGCACGGGCGCGGTTGCAATGCGTCCCCGCTTTTGGAGTCGGCGAATCAAATCAAAGTCCTCCATGATGGGCACGTCCGGAAATCCGCCGACTTCCCAAAAAAGCGAAGCCCTTAAGAAAATTCCCTGATCGCCATAGGGCATCCGCAGGCGCCGGGAACGCCAATTGGCCAGTCGCTCGATCATCCGCAATCCGCGACCTGGCCCATTAATGCCGAGTTCAAATGCGCCGGCAACCACGTGAGGCCGTGCCAGCGTGTCACGAATGAAATCGTTAAACTGCTCCGGTAAGAGAGTATCGGCATGGAGGAATAGCAGAATCTCACCGCCGGCGACGGCCGCCCCCTGGTTCATCTGAGCGGCGCGGCCCGGAGCGCACGAGAGAACCCTTGCGCCTGAGGCCCTGGCCACGGCTACGGTTTCATCATGACTGCCGCCGTCAACCACGATGACTTCGGAATTAGAAGCGCCCTTGATGCCGGCCAAGACAGCGCCAATGTATTTGCCTTCATTCAATGCGGCGACGATGATAGAAATTCGAGGGTGAGTGGTCTGGCTGGAGAAGGATCTCCGTTCCTTTCCCAAGATAGAAAGATCTTCAGGCCGGTCTACATCTCTGAGCAGAGGGAGAACTTCTGGTGTCATTCCCAAGCGAGTCAAAATACGCCGGGTCTGCTCAAAGACCTCGCTTGTGCCCCAGGATATCCCCATGAACAATTCTGGAATGGGCCGACGAAGACCGACCAAGTAGTAACCTCCGTCCGCGGCCGGACCTAAAACCACTTCCGTTCGCTTGAGCGCCTCGAATGATTGCTGGATGAGTTCATCGGTCAGACCCGGACAGTCTGTGCCGATGACGACAACCATCCTCATCCCAGCCTCGAAAGCTTTCGAGAAGGCGCGAGACAACCGAACGCCCAGATCCCCGCTGCCCTGCGGATGGCAGGAGAGGTCGCTTCCCAGCCACGAGCGCAGGAGAGATGGATCACCACCTTCGTAACATACCTCGATCGACAAGGGATTCCGCTTTGCAAAATCCTTGACTCGAACCAAAGTGTATTCGGTCATTTGACGTTGCAGATCGGCGGCCCCCACGGGGCCTAAGGCCGGGATGAGGCGAGTCTTCGTCTTTCCGGGCTCAGGATAGCGGGTGAAAATAATGATCTCCTCTCGCTCCGTCTTCCGGCGGAAACGCGAGTGCAGCGCCGACAGAAAGATGGTGGAAAGTATTTTGAACCCAGCGCCCAAGACTCCTTTCAGGTTTCCGGATATCTTGGAGGTTCCTATTCGCCGCCGATAACTGACCGGGACCTCCTGGACTCGAATTCGATGGCGCGCCGCCTTGATTTGCATCTCGACGGTCCATCCGTAATCGCGATCCTGCATGCTCAGAGATTTAAGGTGAAAAAAGCTCGAAGCGTTGGATCTTTCAAGTAATTCCAAATGCAGGGAGTTCTCGGTCTGGAATTGAGAAACCATAAGAGGCAGATTGAACCTGACAAGCTGAAGATCGAGTATTCGAGACCACACTTGAAATCATGAATCCAACAAACTGTGTCACTTCTTGCCAAATTCTTACAAGTCCTATGCGCCGGCTTAACCGGCAGCTGTGGTGAGAGAGAAAAATTCATCCCTGCTTTTCAGGGCGCTTCCGGGTTTGGTGTGCGCATCCCACAGGGAGTCAGCGCCGTAGTGGATG
>CAZIDA010000502.1:0-2928 GCA_964537865.1 uncultured Acidobacteriota bacterium | reverse complement strand
CATCCGAGATTGAGATCGATGACATCGTAGCCGAGCTCGTCGACAATCTCCGTCGCTTCCGCCAAGCGATCGGGATTGGCGCCGAAGATTTGCCCGACGATGGGATGCTCCTCCTGGCTGAACTCGAGTTGCGCGAGCGAGCGCTGCGCTTGCCGCGACAGTCCTTCGCTGGAGGTGAATTCCGACACCACCATCCCGCAGCCGCCGACGCGACGAATCAACCGGCGAAAAACCGTATCCGTCACACCGGACATCGGCGCCAAATACAGCGCCGGACGAATGACTAAATCACGAATGGTGATCGACTCAAACATCATGGGAGCAGGTATTTTAGCACAGGTGGCAGGGATGAGGGCGAGGAGCGACCTAGTAGCCCAATCCCCTCCGCTGGCGCATTGGGGGTCGGAGCGTTTTGGCCCGGGAGGATGCTGGATTCAGAACCCGATTTGCTTGTGGGGAGGTTCTGGTTCTGCGGGAGGATTCACCAAGATCATCACTTGCCGCAGAACTTCGACGATGGCCGTCTCGTGTGTATCCAATCGCTCTGTCAATTTCCGCTCCAGCCTTGCCAGTTCGGCCGCCAATTGAGCCTGCGTGCTTAGCCATCGACGCATGCGGACAAAGGCCCGCACAACAAAAACACTCATTTCAATGGCGTGCTTACTCCGGAGGATATTCGCCGCCATGACAGCGCCGTGCTCCGTGAAAGCGTACGGTAAGGTCCGTCGCCCGCCGCGACCAGACTTTGACATCGCAAACTGCGATGTCAAACTGGACAGTTCGGCAGGGGTGAGTTGAAACATGAAATCAGCGGGGAAACGCAAGCGGTTCCGCTTGACTGCCTCATTGAATCGGAAAGTTGGAACGCCGTATAGCGCTGCAAGATCTCGATCGAGAATGATCTTGTGGCCTCGCATTGTGACGATCTTTTCCACGATCGAGGCTGCCAGTAGTTCAAGTTGTTTCTTCATGGGAATCGTCTCGTGCCGGTTTACGGTGATCGACCTTACTCTTCTTCTTCCTGTATAAACCATCGATGTCGTGGCAGATTTCGACACGCGGTTCTTCAGATGGGGGGGGATTTCTGGGCTTGATCGGCGTCTCAATTCTGTCACGATCGATCCCGGCGGGATGAACGTTATCCCAGCAAGTGGCTCACGTCAAGTCATCGTGTGATGCCGTAGACGAAGGTAATCGAAATGCACCTGGAGGACTACACTCCAAGGCTACAAAGTGAATTTTGGGGTACACAAACCGTGATGTTGAAGTATCCGTGAAGAACACGAAACTTCTTGGAGTGCTCCGACCTGAAGAGACCAAGCAAACCTCGTTCATTCTAGGCCATGAGGCAACGCGGTAGCCCGCCAGGGGGATTCGCGGCTGCCAGAGCACCGGCGTTCTCAAAGGAACACGAACGCGCGGCGTATTCTTGGGACAAAAGCCATCACTTGTCCGGCCTTTCCGGCCGCGGGCGTGGTGGTGGCGGGACCCAGAAGGAATCCAAAGTGCGGTCGAATTTTTTCACCTGTTTGGGTTTGATTTGGTCGTACCAGGCGAGGATGTCGTAGGCCGGGCCGACGACGATTTGACGCCAATGCCGTCCGTTGGTTCGCGTCCCGGTGTAATCCTGAAATTCGTTGGTGGCTTTGGTGTAAGTCCTCTCACCGGTGAGAGATGAATCCGATTCCGTCGCTAAGTGCGGCTGCGCGATGCCTTGCGCAATGATCACCCGGATGTATGGGATGTCGAACCTTTCGGTGTGCTTTCGTTTTGAAAACACCCACCACGCATAATTCTGGGCGTAGCCGTGAATCACGTGCCACCGCTTGGGATAACAAATTTTGAAATACGGGGAATCGAAGAACTTCAGTCCCCGCCCACATGATCGGGCGTCGGGCGCTTTTATCTCCGCTGCAGGCGGAACGATGGAAACTTGAGAGAAGTTAAGGGAAGGAAGCCAAAGCAGGATGAGCGACGCGATGAGAATCGCGAGGCGGCGGCGCCGGCGATTGGTTCCGGCTTCATTCCAGAGATAAGATGGACACAAAAGCTGCCAACGAATCATGCTCCGGCATTTCCCGCGGCAGCGGCATTGCGATCACCGAGCGCCACCCGCATGGTCGCTTCCGCCACCAGTTCATCTCCGATCCAAGCTTTGCCGGTGAGGACGCCGAAGGCGCCGCGCATGCGCTCGATGCGCTCTTCGAAACGGATGGATTCACCCACGCGAATTCGCCGGTGAAACTTCATGGAATCGATTCCCATGAAGAAAGGAATCTTGCCGCCATAAGCAGGATCCACCAGGATCAGAATAGCGCCGACTTGCGCCGACGCTTCAATCAAGATCGCTTCGGGAACGTAGCCCTCGCCGGCCTGGACGAAGAAGTCTCCAGCGGAGAAGCGTTTTTGGCCGACGATCCGTTGACCCAACTCGTACTCGTCCACTTCATCGACAAAAAGGAATGGATATCGATGCGGTAGCAGTTGTTGGATTTGAGAGAAATTCAGCTTGGGCATGGAAGAAAATCCGCGGCGCTTCCGCCGACTGTAGAACCAGCGCCTTCGAGCATGTTGATTTGCGCGAAGCTGGTTCCGCGGTGCCCAAATCGCACCGCGGCTACCAAAGCTCTGATTCAGACGACGCTTGACCGCAGGGCCCGCCGGATCACATTTTCTTGCAGCGCGCGATCAGTTGGTCGAACAAAGCCATCGCCAGATTGATTTCATCTTCGGTCATGGTGAAGCTGGGAGCGATGGTGAAAACGTTTTTGTAGTAACCCCCCACATCAAGTACGAGGCCGTATCGTTTGCCCTGATGTTCCAAGCGGCCCTGCAATCCTTCGGCGAAGATTTTATCGCACATGGAGCGGTTTGGCGTGATGCCGTCGGACTTGGTAATTTCCATCCGCAACGCCATTCCCATCCCGT
>CAZIDA010000501.1:0-2940 GCA_964537865.1 uncultured Acidobacteriota bacterium | reverse complement strand
GTATCAAGCCGCGGTCACTCAAGCCGGGCCGCAAGCTAACGGCAGCTACTTTGGAAACGCGTTGGCCGCGGGCAACTTGGTCAATGGCGTGACCTTCTTTTCGCCGGATTATCGTTCCCCCTATTCGGTGCAAATGAACTTTGGAGTGCAGCGGCAGATTGCCCGGGGCACCGTGCTGACGGTCGATTATCTGCGCAACGTAGGTCTGCACTACCTGCTGGCTTACGACGTCAATCACACCGGTGACGCCCGATACCTGAACACCTCTGCGGCCTTGAACGCCATCAACGCCACCAATGCCGCGTTCGGTTGTCCGCCGGGATCGGCCGGCATCAATTGCGCGATCGGCGCAGGCGCCAAGATCGGCGATTATGCGGGCAACGGATTGACCTCGACCTTGGAATATTCCGGAGGTTTTCCCGCTCCGGGTCAAGTCGCGTTTGGCGGCATCAATCCCAACTTCGGCCAAATCCTGATGAACTTCCCGATCGGGCGCTCGGTGTACAACGCCTTGCAGGTCTCCATTCACACCACGCGCAGCAACCCGTTCCCGGGAGTCCGCTACATGGACCTGCAAGCGTCTTACTCGCTGTCGCGATTCAACAGCGAAGTTCGGGATCAAGACTTTGTGAACAACGCGTTGGACTTCGCCAATACCAATCGGTATTTCGGTCCCGACGGTCTGGACCGCACGCATCAGTTCTCCCTCGGCGCAACGTTTGATCTCCCCGGCGCCTTGCGCTTCAGCGCCATCTCGCACCTTTACTCCCCGCTGGCCACCACGTTGACCGCTCCCACCGTGGGGACAGGCGGCGAGATTTTCCAAACTGATTTCACCGGAGATGGGACAACCGGTGATGTTCTTCCGGGAACGAACGTGGGCGCTTTCGGTCGCGGTATTGACGGCAGCAACATCAACAACGCCATCAACTATTACAACAGCCACTACGCCGGACAACTGACGCCCGCCGGGCAGGCCTTGGTGAGCGCCGGATTGTTCACGCAAGCTCAACTGGCGGCGTTGGGCGCCGTGGCGCAGGCGCTTCCCCTCGCCCCCGCCGGTCAGGTGAGTACGGATCCGTTGCTCGCCACCGATTTCCGCCTGGGTTGGGAGATGCGGCCTCATCGCGTCTTGCACAGCTTGCCGGAAGATGTGGTCGTAGAACCGAGCGTTTCCATTTACAACGTTTTCAACTTCGCTAACTATGACGGCCCCAGCAACCCCATGGGTGGCACGTTGAACGGACAAGCCGGAGCTGCCAATGGAACCACGCAAGGACTCCGCACCAACCGCATCGGCTTGGGCTCCGGCGTGTTCGGCTTGGGCTCTCCCCGGCAATTCGAATGGGGCATCAAAGTTACTTTCTAATTTGGACCTCTCTCGTTTGAACGACAACTCGCGGTGGGAAGTAAAACTTCCCACCGCTTTTTCTTGGGCGAAATTCCTCCGGATGAAAATCGACCGGCTGCCATACCGCATAGTCGACGCCGCAGACAAGAGTGTCTGCGCCACGTCTTTCCGTGTGCTTGACTCCCCTCGGAGGAAGCGTAAAATCTGCGACAGCACTTCGAAATCTTTCCTCAGGAAGTGGTATTGCGACGCGGCTGATTCAGCCGTTGATGTAAAAATCCCAGGAGGTTGTCATGGGGACACGATCCCGTAGATTTTTGGGCTTGGGGCTGTCTTTCTTCTTGGCCTTTGCCGCCTCGAGTATTTTGGCGCAAGGCGCTGCTCCACAATCGTACACGCTGACGGAGGTCTCTCGATCCACCGAAGTCAGCATGTTCACCGGCCAAGCATCCATTCTCAAGATTTATCGCAGCGGCGCCAAAGAACTGGTGGAGGTGACCGTAGCGCCTTATGCCGCCAATCCAAAAGGCGTCCACATGAGCTACCTTTTCGATTTCGCCGCGCACAAAGCTTACACGCGCGATCTCGATCACAACGCCTGTTCGTGGATGCGCTACATTTCAGCGGATGCGCCAGTGAACTACGACCCCGTCACCGGCTCCAGCAAGATGCTCGAAGGCCTTCCGTTGGGCAGCGCGAAAGCGGCGGGAACACAAACCCTCAGCGGAACAACCTACAAGGTCGAAGAGGTTGCCGGGCCGGGGAATGCCACCGCCAAGTTTCTGATCACGCCGAATGGCCGGATTCCGTTCTTGCTTCAAGCGCCCGGGCCGACGGGTGGCGCCATGATGACGTGGCTGGAACTCAAAGCATTGAGCTTTGCCGAATCACCGGCCTCACTCTTCGTCGCGCCGACGGGCTGCACGGAAACCCAGGGCACTTGGAGCGACACGGAAGTCATGGCCAGTGGGAGCATTTCCACTTCGACCTCCGGCAATTCCACCCCCGCTATGGCCATGGTGAAGATCGGCAATGACACGAAGGACTACGTCAACGCCATCGACCCGCCAAACAATAAATCGACTGCTTCTTGCCAAATCGAATTTCGAATCGTCCGAGGCAATTCGATGACGCCGGTGACCGGCGGTTTCCGAGTGAAGCTGGACACCGGCCCCGGTTACTCCGGTGGACATAGTCGCGATGTCACCAGCCAGTTGCGCAACGGCGCGCTCCTGCTCAGCAATCCGCCGGCGCATTTCAATTTGGAAGTGGACTTTGCAAATTCCAAAGTCAGCACGGCTCTCATCTATCGGCAGTGCTTCGGCCCCAAAACGACCTTGTTGATGGTCGAGAGAAGCACAGACGCCTCCAAGCCCGACGATTGGGTGTGGGTGACGCCTGGTAAATGAGTAGCAGCAGATTCGGAATTCGATTCTGCAAATGCGGCGCTCTACGCAGATCTGCCATGCTTTGGTAGCCCCGGCGGTTTTTAAGGCCGGGGGATTTTGTGTGCAAGCTGCGCTAATTGTGATTAGGTAAGGGCTCGTTAGAAAACAACTTGTACAACTAGCCCAGTTGTGATATACGCC
>CAZIDA010000500.1:0-2954 GCA_964537865.1 uncultured Acidobacteriota bacterium | reverse complement strand
CTTCACGATCGGACCATGACGAGTGACGAGAACGCGAAGAATCTCGTCGGGCATCCCTTTGATCTTGATATCCTCGTCTCGAACCGTGGCCTGCTGCCATTGGCCGTTCACTTCATATTGCGTTCCTTCCGGCGAATCGAATTGCTCGACGTACACATCCTGAACGTCGGGATTGAGATTGGTCATGCCCCACGCGATCCGCGCGTTGTGGCCGATGATGATGCTCGGCGCGCCGGGGATGGTCACGCCGATCACATCCAGCCCCGGTGAATGCAGTTGCGTCTGATACCAGATGGAAGGAACAGAATGCGCGAGGTGCGGATCGTTCGCCAACATCGGCATTCCTGAAACTGTATGGCTGCCGCTCACCACCCAATTGTTGCTTCCCGGAAAATTGTCCGGGGCATTTGCGTTCAAGGACTCGATCCAGCTTAGGACGGATTCAAAACTCTTTTCCGAGCTTGCCGCCCACAAAAGAGAATCTGCGATCGATGGATCAACCGGACGCGAGACGGCGGCATCGTCGAGAAGATGCCAATCGGCTTTGGGACGGTAGGGAAGCGCCTGCGGATTCGGCTCCTTCAACAGATCGTCTTGAGACGGGCTGTCGACGCCCACCAAAGGAATTTCATACTTGGTGTGCGTGGGATAAAGATCCTCGATCATTTGCGGTCCGTACTTGTCGTAGAGCATCCCCCGAAAAAGATCGCGCTCCCAAGTGTTGTTCAGCGTTTCGTACATCATCAGCGCGATGGAGAGAGAATCCATGGGCCGCCAGGGCCGGGGTTGATAGCGCAAGAGATGAAACTCGATGGGCAGCCGGTCCACGTGCGTCCGGATGAACTCGTTGACGCCCGCAGCGTATTGCTTCAGCAACTGCTGCGATTCGGGATCCATTCCGTCGAAGGCTTGCTGCGCCACTTCAGCAAAGCCGAGCCGGCGATGCTTTTCATCCAGCTTGAGCGTCTGCGGGCCGACAACTTCGGAAAGCTCGCCCTCCGCGTCGCGGCGGAACATGTCCATCTGCCAAAGGCGATCTTGCGCGGTGACAAATCCCTGCGCGAAGGCAACGTCATCCAGAGATTGCGCGTAAATGTGTGGGACCCCGATGGAATCACGATACACCGTCACCGGGGATTTGAGCCCTTGGAGGTGGAGCGTCCCTTGAAGCTGCGGCAACGCCCGCCGAGCGAGCCAGTAACCATAACCCAAAACAGCGAGAGCAATCAGCACAACGGCAAGGATGAAGACAAGAAGAATCTTGGCAAACTTCATGGACTCTCCTCTAAAATGCGGGGTGCAAAAAACCAAGGAAAGAATTCAGAGGCCGCATCTTAATCGAGTGAAATGGAGATTGCAACGGTAAAGGACGCCTGAGAGAGGGCCCTTCGTCATCTTGGTTTTCTCCTCATAAATTCGGACTTTGAGGCGTGAAATATTTTTAAGGCTTTTTGTCGCGGGTCGGTGTCTAATAAACCGTGAAACAAGAAGGCTAAGTGTTATTCCCCGGTGCTCTTTCGAGTCTTGTGTTGAAAAGACAATGAACGAAAGTGGACAAATTTCATTAGGCGCTAGAATTTGAGAGCCTGAGTTTGGGCCGTCTTTTACGGCGCGATCTTTGACGCCGAATGCTTCTTCCATCCTCCCATGAAAAATCGGTTTCACCGGTTTCATTTCTATCCGCGATGGATTGTTGGCGGGCTCCTTGCGATCTCGTTGGCTTTGGCCCTCCTTGGATTGGGACAGTGTAGGAAATTTCACGCCTCCTCCGGGACCTCGCCGGCTTTACGAACCGCGGTGGTCGAGCGACGCGATTTCATCCGAGAGTTGCGCTTGAATGGTGTCGTAGAAGCGGTCCAATCTTTCGGAGTTGTGGTTCCTCAATTCCCCGGTGAAGGATGGAGTCCGCAAGTAGTGACCCAAATCATCGCCTCCGGTTCACGGGTTAAAGCAGGCGAGGTCCTGGTGGAGCTCGATCGGCAGAAGCAAGTCTCGGAAGCTTTCGATCGCAAGGCGGAGTTCACCGATCTGGTGGAGCAGATCAAGAAGGAACAGGCCGCGCAGAGCGTCAACCGGAGCCATGACGAGACGGCGCTGGAGGAAGCGGAGAACGCGCTTCATGTAGCCCAACTCGAGATGTTGAAAAACGAATTCCTGTCAAGGATCGACCAAGAGAAGAACCGGGAAAACTTAAACGAAGCTCAGGCAAAGCTGAAGGAGTTGCGCGAGACCTTCGAATTGAAGCGGCGCGCCGCGGAAGCGAATCTGAAGATTTTGATCATTCGGCGGGATCGCGCGCGTAACATCCTGGAGCATGCACTGCGCAATGCCGAGCGGATGATTCTTCGATCTCCCGCTGATGGATTGGCCGTCTCGGAGTTGATATGGAAGAGCAACAATCAGTTTTCAGAGGTCCAAGAAGGAGACGAAGTTCGACCGGGAATGACGCTTTTGCGAGTCGTTCGTCCGGAAGCGATGCAGGTCCGGTGTAAAGTCAATCAAATGGACGCTATCAAATTGCGGGCCGGGATGCCGGTTCGGATCAAGCTCGACGCCTATCCGGAACTGAACTTCTGCGGGCGATTGACGACGCTAGGCGGCGTCGGAACTGCCAGCACTATTTCCCCGAAGGTGCATTTCTTTACGGCGCTTTTCTCCATCGAAGAGAGCACTCCCCAAGTGACGCCGGACCTATCGGCCTCGGTCGACGTGGAGCTGGAACGCGTTCCAAATGTGTTGGTCATTCCTCGCGACGCCCTCCGCGCCGATGGAAATCAATATTACGTAGAAGTCCATGGAGTTCACGGCAGTGAGCGGCGGCGCGTCGAGATCAAGACATGGAGCGACATGGAAGCTGTCGTCGCATCGGGACTGCAAGCGGGGGAAGTGGTTGTGAGGCACTAACAAGTTGCTGAAAAACTGCCGTGCAGGAATTGGAAGGGCCCGTCGTAGAT
>CAZIDA010000499.1:0-2958 GCA_964537865.1 uncultured Acidobacteriota bacterium | reverse complement strand
CCATCATGCGCCACAACCCCATCGGGGTTGTGAAATTATTTTGAATTTCCCATCCCAACGTTGAACCGACCGCGTCGGTTCAACGTTGGGCTTTGAGCCACAGCGCCGATGGCGCTGGGAGAATCTCTCTTCCTGCGCCGTCCGCGCGATGATGCGTTCGAGCTTTCTGTGTGAAATATCGGTCTATAGATAATCGGAGAATATAGTGACCCATGATGGCCCACAGTGCTTCCGCCGCGGCGGACACCGCGGCTACCCGAGCCAATCTACCATTGGGATTCTCGCCACCGTCACTATATTTCATCTTCCTTGATAAATGAAGATTAACCCGATCTGGCCGCCTCAAAAACATCCCGGCTTCTCTGCGCCATCTCGGCCCGCCGCGGCGTCGTCTCGGCGGCGAAAGATCCTTTTCCGGCAACGCTCATTACGCCCCTGATTTTAGCGCACGTCCGCGCTTGCGAGCCACACCTGATTTTATGGCGGCATCCATGACGCCTTGCGCGACGGCCTTGGCGACGCGCTTGTCGAAGACCGACGGAATGATGTAATCCTCGTGCAGCTCCGACGGCTTCACGATCGCGGCAATGGCTTCCGCCGCCGCCAGCTTCATGGCTTCGTCGATTTCGCGGGCGCGGCAATCGAGGGCGCCGCGAAAAACACCGGGGAACACGAGGACGTTGTTAATCTGGTTGGGATAATCGCTGCGCCCGGTGGCCATGATGCGCACGTGCCGCAGGGCCTCTTCAGGCATGACTTCGGGGGTGGGATTGGCCAGCGCAAACACGATGGCGTTCTTGGCCATGCGCTTCAACCATTTCGGCTTCACGGCGCCGGGCGCCGACAATCCCAAAAACACGTCGGCGTTGTCCAAAGCGCCCTCTAAATTTCCCCGGTAATTTTTCTCGTTGGTGTGTTCCGCGTACCAACTTTGCGCCGCGTTCAAGTTTGGCCGCCCCCGGTAAATCGCGCCATCTTTGTCGCAGCCGATGAAGTGTCGGACGCCGTACGCCATCAGAATTTTGGTGCACGCCACTCCCGCCGCGCCGATTCCCGCCACTGCCACTTTCAATTTCTCCGGCCTCTTCTTGACGATCCGCAAGGCGTTGATCAGCGCCGCCAGCACCACCACCGCCGTGCCGTGCTGATCGTCGTGCATCACCGGAATGTCGAGTTCTTTTCGCAACCGCTCTTCCACTTCAAAACATCGCGGCGCGGCGATGTCTTCCAGATTAATTCCGCCGAACACCGGGGCGATCGCCTTTACGGCGGCGACAATCTCTTCGGGATTCTGCGTCGCCAGAGCGATGGGGAAGGCGTCCACGCCGGCGAATTCCTTGAACAACATCGCCTTGCCCTCCATCACCGGCAACGCGGCCTCCGGACCGAGGTTGCCCAATCCCAGAACGGCTGAGCCGTCGGTCACCACGGCGACGGTGTTCTTCTTGATGGTGAGCGAATGCGCCCGCGATTTGTCTTCGGCAATGGCCAGACAAACGCGCGCGACACCCGGCGTGTAAGCGCGCGACAAATCGGCGCGCGTCTTCAAAGGAAACTTGGAGGCGACTTCAATCTTGCCGCCCAAGTGCATGAGGAACGTCAGGTCGCTGACGTTCACCAACTCCACGTTCTTGAGCCGGGAAACTTCTTTGACGATCAATTCGCCGTGGGCTTCGTCGCGAACATCAACGGTGATGTCGCGCGTCGTGAAATCGGCGGTCACGTCGACGAGATCGATGGCGCCGACGTCGCCGCCCACGCGGCCGATGGCCGAGGTGACTCGCCCCAACATGCCCGGGCGATTGCGGATGTTGACGCGAAGCGTCACACTGTTGCCGGCCGTAGGTGAAAGATGCATGGGAAATTCCTCTCCGAGCAATCCCGCGTGTCGTCCCCCGCCCGTCTCCCGGCGAAGACACGCCCGCAACACAATTGACTTTCTTAAGCGCGAAGATTATCGCACACGAATTCTCCGATGCCGGAAACTAGTCGGGGGGACTCTCCTCGCTGGTGCGGGAAGGATTGCTGAGGTAATACGAGAGATTCTCAAGTTCCACCTTGAGATTGACCTTCTTCAACATGACATCGGAACTCACGCGAAGCTGCACCGGCGCAAACGTCAAAATCGCCTTGATCCCAGTCTCGCAGATTTGATTGACCACCTTTTGGGCCGCGTCGGCGGGAACCGTCACGACGGCGATGTCCACGTTCTCACGCCGCACAATGGGCCTCAGGCGTTTGATGTCGAGGATGGGGATTCCCGCCTTGGAAAGCGTGCCGACTTTTCTCGGGTCGGTGTCGAACAGCGCGACGATCCTAAATCCTTCGCTGTTGAAGCCGCTGTAATCCGCGAGCGCCCGGCCCAAATTGCCGGCGCCGCAAATGCAAACCCGGTGAACCGTGTTCAATCCCAGAATGCGGGTAAGATGCTGCGCCAGCGTGGAGACCGTGTAGCCGACGCCGCGCACTCCAAACTCCCCGAAGTACGCCAGGTCCTTGCGGATTTGCGCGGAATTGAGGTGGAACCTCTCCGCCATGGCGCGCGAAGAGATGGTTTTCGTGCCGTCTTTGTCGAGCTCCTGCAGGCACTGCAAATAAACCGAAAGGCGCTTGGTGGTCAGCTCCGAAATCTTTTCCGATTTCATGGACGTGAGCAGAGTTCGCTTGTAAAAATTTTCGCAAGTAGTTTAACATACGCCGATTCGGTGTCAATAAAATTGGCGAACAGGTCCGGGAATGGATGCAAAATGGCTGAGGGCATTACCGAAGGCGGAGATTCATCTTCATTTGGAAGGCTCTCTGACGCCGGTCGATCTTCAGGAATTGGCCCGTCGCCACCACTTGCCGAACGAAACGTGGACGCTGGAAGATTTCGAGCGCCGCTACCGCTATTCCGATTTTCTTGGCTTCCTCCGAGCTTTCAAATTCGCCACCGAGCATCTGATGCAGCCCGAGGAT
>CAZIDA010000498.1:0-2959 GCA_964537865.1 uncultured Acidobacteriota bacterium | reverse complement strand
CAGTTGAATCAGGCCGTGGAGCAGAAGAGCTCCTCGGAAAAGCGCATTGCGCAGACGCGAGCGAACCTCGCGGCCAGCACGGACATGTTGGGAAAAACCACGTTTCGCGCCAGCCTTTCCGGAATCATCACCGATCTTCCGATTCATGAAGGCGAGAATGTGGTGCCGGGCATTCAAAACACTGCCGGCAGTTTGATCATGACGATCGCCGACATGAGCGTGGTCACGGCCGAAGTTTTAGTCGATGAGACCGACATCGTGAATGTGGCGATGGGACAGAGCGCGGACATCTCCGTCGATGCCTTGCCGAATCAGACTCTGAAAGGTCACGTCACCGAGATCGGCGACAGCGCCCTAACCAAATCGGGACTCTCGGCGACGCAGACCAGCGGCAACCAGGAGGCGAAGGATTTCAAAGTGGTGGTGACGATCGACAATCCTCCGTCCAGCTTGCGCCCGGGGCTTTCTTGCACCGCCCGCATCACCACGGCTTCGAAGAAAAATATTTTGGCGGCGCCGATTCAAGCCATCACGATCCGCGACATGAACGATATTCGCGAACAAGAGCTGCGCAAGAAGAAGGGATCGAAGGCCGGTGTGGCGCAGGCGGCCACCCAAAACAACGGAACGGCGTCCGCCGGCGGCGGCACGAAGAAGAAGGAAGAAGTTCAGGGCGTGTTCGTTGTCAATAAGGACAACGTCGCGGTTTTCCGAAAAGTGGAGACCGGAATCTCCGGGCAATCCGACATCGAAATCACCGGGGGCCTGAATGAGGGCGAACGCATCGTGATCGGAAACTACAAAACGCTTCGAACCATCAAGACGGAGACTCCCGTGAAGGAAGAGAAGACGCCTGAGAAGAAGAGCGAGGCGTCGACGTAAGATCCGCCGGCGGTTCAGGTTTTGGTAGCCCCGGCGGTTTTTTGCGCCGGGGGCTTTTGTGTACGTTCGGCGAAGATCCCCGGCCCCCCAAACGGCCGGGGCTGCCAGAGCAGACATTTTGGTTGCGGCCCGAGGCCGCTCCGGTGAACTTCGGAATCGAATTTCGCGGCTAAGGATGTGGAAGTTATGGGAACCAACGGAAAGCGCCCCATGATCGTGACGGAGGATTTGTGGAAGACCTACGAGATGGGGTCCGAAAAGATTCACGCCCTTCACGGACTGACGTTTGAGATCCGGAAGAATGAATACGTGGCCATCATGGGGCCTTCCGGCTCCGGCAAGTCGACGCTCATGAACGTGATCGGTTGCCTCGATACGCCGTCGCAAGGGAAGTATTACATCAACGATCGGCTGGTGAGCGAGCTGAGCGACGACGAGTTGGCTTATATTCGCAACAAGGAGATCGGATTTGTGTTTCAGACTTTCAATCTCTTGTCGCGCGCCACGGCGCTGCACAACGTGGAGTTGCCGCTGATTTACAACGGCACGCCGGCCGTGGAACGATTGGAGCGCGCCAAGGGCGCCTTGGCCAAGGTGGACCTGGCCGACCGCATGATGCACAAACCCAACGAGCTTTCGGGAGGACAACGACAGCGCGTGGCCATTGCGCGCGCGTTGATCAACAATCCTTCCATCATTCTCGCGGATGAGCCCACCGGCAATCTCGACACCGCCACCGGCGTCGATATCATGAATTTGTTTGAGCGGCTGTGGGAGCAGGGAAACACGATCGTGCTGGTGACTCACGAACACGATATCGCCGCCCACGCGAACCGCATCATTCACCTCCGTGACGGGCGCATCGAGAAAGATGAGAGCGTGAGGTAGAGCGGCGTCATTGCTTCGAGGGAATGTGACCGAGACCCGAGGCGCGGACATTAGAACATCCCGGCCCAACTTGCCAGATCCGGCCGCCATCGAGAGAAAGTCTTAAGCCCGGCGTTGGCGGTCTTTTTTTATGAACATCAACTTTGCGGAATCCTCCAAGATCGCGTTGGGCGCATTGCGCTCCCACAAGCTGCGCTCGTTCCTGACGCTGCTGGGCGTGATCATCGGCGTGATGACGGTGATCACGGTGGTCTCGATCATCGAGGGCCTCGATTCCTATGTGAAGAATCAGGTCCTGCAATTCGGGGCCGACACGTTCACCGTTCAGAAAATCCCCAACTTCGTCACCTCCTTCGAGCAATTTCTGGAATACAACAAGCGCCGCGATTTGACGCTCGACGACATGAAAGCCATCGAAGAGCGTTGCCAGACCTGCAAAGCGGCTTCGGCCGTGGTCTCGGACCAGGGTACCGTCAAGTTCGGATTGCAGTCCATCGAAGACGTGCAAGTCCGCGGCGTCACGGTCAACGCGCCCTTCATCGGACAGATTATGGAGCTTTCGGAGGGCCGCCACTTCACCGACTTCGACATCGACCACGCAACGCACAACGTCATCATCGGCGCGGACATCGCCGAAAAGCTTTTTATTGGGCGCGATCCGCTGGGGCTGGAGCTGAAGATCGACAATGTCCCGTTCAACATCATCGGCGTCGCCAAGAAGACCGGATCCTTTTTCGGCCAAAGCATGGACAATTTCGTGCGCATACCGATCTTGGTGTATCAGCGCATGTACGGGGCGCGGAAGTCGGTGTTCATCAACGTGCAGGCGCAAAGCGAAGCGATGCTGCCGCGGGCCATGGATGAGGTGCGGTTGATCATGCGCTCCCGCCAGCACACGCCCTATCAGAAGGACGACGGATTTTCGATGGAGACGGCCGGCTCGTTCATCGATCTGTGGGAGAGTTTTTCGCGGGGCATCTTCATCGTGACGATTGCGATTTCCTCGATTGCGCTGATCGTGGGCGGCGTCGTCATCATGAACATCATGCTGGTGTCGGTGCGCGAACGCACCCGCGAGATTGGAATTCGAAAAGCCATCGGCGCGCGCCGCCGCGACATTTTGGTTCAATTCATGATTGAGGCCGTGACGCTCTCCGGCGTGGGCGGTTTGCTGGGGGCGCTGTTCGGC
>CAZIDA010000497.1:0-2983 GCA_964537865.1 uncultured Acidobacteriota bacterium | reverse complement strand
TTTCAGGATTCTGATTCCTTACCCGGGTCGCGGTACCCAGGGCGTTGCCCTGGGCTATTGAAGGCTGCCCTTTCAGGGCAAACTGATCCAGAGATCGAACCGACGAATCGTTGCGCGGTGCTTGATCTTGACGATCTTATCATCGGGTTCTATCATTGAGGTGGTGTTCGAAAAGCGCCAGGCGATCCGCACGGTGGGATCGCCTTTTTAATTGGAGAAACGCAGCGTGTTCCTGTTTGAGATGGTTCTCTTGCTGTTATTGTTTGGACTGTCGGTGTTTTCGTCGTGCGCCGAGACGGCGTTTTTTGCCGTCAATCGGTATCGCATCAAGGGAATGGCGGCGCAGGGAAACTATCGCGCCAAACTGATTCTGGCGTTGATGAAGCATCCGGAGAAAATTCTGGCGACCATCCTCTTCATGAACACGTTGGCGAATGTCTCGATCGCCGCCGTGGCTTCGGCGATGGTCGCCGATTTTGTGTCGGAGCCGCGCCGCCACTGGGCGCTCGCCGCCGTCACCGTGATTCTGACCATCGCGTTGCTGATTTTCGCGGAGCTCACACCCAAGACCATTGCCGTGCATCATGCGGACCGGCTGACGTTGATGCTCATTCAACCGTTGCGGCTGATGATGGCCGTCTCGCGTCCGCTGGTGGTCGTCGGCAGCGGGCTCGCAAGCCGCGCGGCCCGATGGCTGGGTCATTCCGAAAGAGCCGACGCGCATCTTTCCAACGCCATGCTTCGCTCCTTGATTGATGAAGCCTCCTCCACTTCCACCATTTCCGATCGCGACCAGATGTTGCACGGCGTACTCTCGCTCTCCGACCTCCCGGTGAAAGCGGTGATCATCCCGCGTCCCGAGGTCACGGCCATCTCCGCGAACTCCACGCCGGAAGAAATTCTTCAGACCATCCGCTCCTCCGGATACAGCCGCATCCCGGTCTATCGCCAGAACCTCGACAACCTTGTCGGGATTCTTCACTCCAAAGATGTTCTGCCGAAATTGATGGATGGATTTGAAAGCACCGGACCTTTGACGACTCCGCTGAATTTGGCGCAAGTCATGCGCAAGCCGCTGTTTGTTCCGGACACGGCCAAGGTGGACGCCACGCTGAAGTACATGCAGAAGAACCACATTCATCTGGCCATCGTGATCGACGAACACGGCGGCATGGAAGGCATCGTCACGCTGGAAGATTTGTTGGAGCAGATTGTCGGCGAGATTCAAGACGAGCACGACTTCGAAATGGACGCCATCCGCCACTTGAGCGACGGGGCCATGATCGTCGACGCCGATCTTTCCATTCGGGAATTGAATAAACGCCTTCGCCTTTCGTTTCCAGAGTCGAGCCATTACTCCACCCTGGCGGGTTTCCTGCAGGCGCGCGCGGGACGCCTCTTGAATGAAGGCGACGTCGTGGAGTTGGAGGGCTGGCGATTCGGGGTCGTCGAAACGGCGGGACGGCGCATCAGCAAAATCCGCATGGAGGCTCTTCCGGTTGAGGCGGTGACAAAAGCCGAGCCCCCCGACACCACCCCGGTGTCCAAGAATTCCGTCTCTCGCTGAAATTCTCTTCTCCGCCGTGAACATTCCGTAACCTTCCGCCGCTACTCTTCCTCCCGTCGGTTGAGTTCCAGAAAAATTACCCTCCTGAATGGACATTCGAGGGGCAGGCACACGGACAAATTTCGTGACAATCTCCATCATTGGCCTTTGCGTACAAATCGCGGGAACCTTAATTCTCTTTTTCCTCTTCGTCGTTTTGACTCGGCATGACAAGCGTTCCTATCTGAAGTATTGGACCTGGAGTTGGGCGCTGTATGCCGCGAGTTTGGTGACGTTGCTGGCTTCCTTCTGGCTGCGCCTCAATTGGCCCTACGCCCTTTATCAATTCTTGGAGTTGGGCGCCGCCGGCATGATCACGGCGGCGGGAATGAACTACGCGCGCGGATTTCAGTTAGAGCGGCGCCACGCCCTGTGGCTGATTCCCGCGGCGGCTTGGTCGATCGCCGGCGCTTGGGCCATCGCCGACTTCAGCGGGCTGTACGCCGTTCATTCACTCTTGATGGGCATCGCCTTCGCGTACAACGCTTACGTCTTTTTCCGATCGTCCTGGTTTCGGAGCAATGTCGGTGTCCGTATCGTGGCGTTCAGTTGCTCCTTGATTGCGTTGGTTGGATTTCATTATGCCTTCATCTTTGCCTATGCCTTCGGAAAGAACATCGCCGCCATCGGATATCTCCAGTTCAGCGGCTTCTACGATTTGTTGATGCAATACGTGCTGGCCCTGGGAATGGTCGTGATGGGAATGCGGGAGACGCAGC
The DNA here is from genome assembly GCA_964537865.1 of uncultured Acidobacteriota bacterium. Lineage (GTDB taxonomy): Bacteria > Acidobacteriota > Terriglobia > JAIQFV01 > JAIQFV01 > CAZIDA01. The sequence continues at coordinate 658 of CAZIDA010000497.1, read as the reverse complement.
GTCGCTTGGCCGATACCCATTCGAAATTGGAGGAGGCGTGGGAGCAGCTCCGATATCTCGCTCAGACCGATCCCCTCACCGGTGTTTATAATCGCCACGCCTTTCGCGAGATATGCGATCGAGAATTGGGAAGAACGGATCGAGGGGAGACGGTTCACTCGTTGGTGCTGCTCGACATCGACAATTTGAAACAGATCAACGATCTCGCCGGACATTCGATGGGCGATGAAGTTCTGCGCGCGGTGGCCCGCGGACTCACCTCGATGATTCGCGGTGAGGATTGCTTGGTGCGATGGGGTGGAGATGAGTTTTTGCTGTTGATGCGAGAAACCGCCGCTGCCAAGGCCACCGAACGCATGAAACTGGTTTCGGATTGCCTCAGCCAACAGTTCGTCCACTCACCGGCCGGCAAACTCTATTTTGGAATCAGCTATGCCCTGTCGGAAGTAAGTTCGATCGACGGCCTTTCCCAATCCATCGAAGCCGCCGACCGGGAAATGTGCCGGTGCAAGGTCACCTCCAAAAGAGCGTTGAGATTGGTATAACGTGCCCTTCCGCAATCCAAATCCTTTTGACAGGGCGGGGAGATTCGGGCATCTTATGCCAGCGCTCGTGTCGCGGCCACGTTCGTGGCGGATATCTGAAACTTTCATGGATT
>CAZIDA010000496.1:0-2994 GCA_964537865.1 uncultured Acidobacteriota bacterium | reverse complement strand
CGCGGCTGCAGGCAATCGAACCGGGCCATGTTCAGCCGGTCACTCAACCACAGAGACTTCGCCAACTCCCACGCCGCAAAGTTCGAACAACCGATGTAGCGCACCTTGCCGCCGCGCACCAAGTCGTCGAACGCCCACAAAGTCTCATCCAAGGGCGTGGCCGGATCAAATGAGTGGGCCTGGTACAGATCAATGTAATCGGTTTGAAGCCGACGAAGACTGGCGTCGATGGCATCAAAAATATGGCGTCGGGAGAGTCCGCCGTCGTTTGGTCCCGGCCCCACCACAAATCGGCACTTCGTCGCCAAGACGAACTGATGGCGCTTCCCTTTCAGCCAGCGGCCCACAATCTCCTCGGTTCGACCGGCCGTCTCGATCGAAGGCGGCAGGGGATATACGTCGGCCGTGTCGATGAAATTGATGCCCCAGTGTTCAGCCTTGTTCAGGATGTCCACAGAGCAACGTTCATCGCACTGTCCGCCAAACGTCATCGTTCCGAGGCAGACTTCAGACACCTGCAAACCGGTGCGCCCCATCTTCCGAATATTCATAAGGCCGAAACCTCTCGTAATCCAGAGAATTATTGTTCAGACGTTCCGGTGAAAGATAGCACATCGAACCCCAAATCTGAAGGTAATCGGGACCTCAAATTTTTTCAGCACTCCTCTTGCATTTGGAATTCGGTAGTGATATATAGTGAGGCACTGGTAACACCTCTTTGAAAACTTTATCTCACCTTTTTCTTTTGGGGGAATTTAATTCAAGAGATGGGCTCGTTCTTCCTCCCATACCGAACGCAGCCCATCTTTAAATTGGAAGTCGGCCCCCATTCCTTTTGGCAGCGTGGGCGAAGAGTGAAACGTTTGTTGTGTGCCGATGCGGCGAATCGGTCGTCGTGTTCGCTTCTCCCTCTCCGAGCCCCGCCGGCAATCATTGCCCCGCCGGCAATCATTGCCCCGCCGGCAATCATTCCTGCAAGTCCGGCAGTCTATTGCCGTCCCGCTCTCAAGGCCCCTCTCGACAAGACTCCAATTTTGTGCGAAATTAGGATCGGTTATAACGAATCAGACGATATGACTGTCCCGCTTCCGATGAAGCGGAGGACATAGGTGAAGGAGAGGCGGTTTCTCTCTCCCGCTATGTTTGGCCCAGGGAGGGGTCCATTGATGCAGGTTATCGAGAAAAGTTCTGAAATTGTTCCTCGGCCGATGGTGGTCGAGCTGTTCCGGAAGATGCTCACAACGTATTACATCGAAGAGCGCACAAAAATATTTGTTCGTCAAGGAAAGTGTTCGTTCCAGGCCTCCACTCGCGGACATGAAAAGGTGCAGGTCGGGATGACCATGTTGCTGAAGCCGCGCCACGACTGGTTTTTCACGTATTACCGGGAGAAGGCCATCGCCGTCGGGTTGGGGATGCCGATCAAAGACATTTTCTTGGGAATGCTGGGACGCGCCGGCGATCCGAATTCTGAGGGAAGGAATATGTCGGAACACTTTTCCTCGCGGGCCCTGAATTTGGTTTCGCAATCCGCATGCACCGGAACGCAGTTTTTGCCGGCTGTCGGGATGGCCAAGTCATTGCGGATGGACGGCTCGGACGCCATCGTCTACGTCTCTTCCGGTGAAGGAGCGACCAGCGAAGGCGAATTCTTTGAGGCGTTGAATTGGGCGGCGCGCGAACGGCTGCCGATTCTCTTTGTCATTCAGAACAACGGGTACGCCATCAGCGTCCCGCAAGACCAGCAAACGATTTCGGAGGTTCATCGAATCGCCCGAGGTTTTGGGATGCCGACGTTTGACCTGGACGGGACATGGTTCGAGCCGATGTATCAAACCATCCCACCGGTCATTGAACGCATTCGCGCCGGCCATGGTCCGGCTCTGGTGGAAGCGCAGGTCATTCGAATCGATCCTCACTCGTCTTCCGACGATCAGAAGAAATACCGAAGCGAAGAAGAGCTGCACGCTTTAGTCGAGCGCGATCCCATTCTCCAAACCGAAAAATATCTTCTGAAGAACCGGATCCTGAATGAGTCCGAGGTGGCAGCCGTTCGGGCCGAGATTGAGGCTGAAGTCAACGCCGCCGCCGACGAGGCCGACCAGGCGCCGCCGCCGGATCCGTCCGGTGTGCGCACTTACATTTACAGCGATCACACGCCTGTCGTTGAGGAGATCACACCTCGCTACGTCAGCGATGAACCCATCAACATGGTGACCGCGATCAACCGAGGTCTGCATGAAGAGATGGAGCGAAATCCCAAGATCGTCATGTGGGGAGAGGACATTGCGGACCCGAAGGGCGGAGTGTTCGGCGTGACGCGTGGATTGACGGTGGACTTCCCCGGGCGCGTTGAGAACTCGGCGCTCGCGGAAGCGTCCATCGCCGGGATTGCCGGCGGGATGGCACTGAACGGATACAAGCCCATCGTCGAAATTCAGTTTGCCGACTATTCTTGGCCGGCGTACATGCAAATCCGAAACGAAATTGCCACAGTGCGTTGGCGAAGCTATAACGAATGGCAATGCCCCGTCGTCATCCGCATTGCTTGCGGAGGATACATCAAAGGAGGACCGTGGCATTCCACCTGTGTGGAATCGCTTTACTCCCACACTCCCGGTTGGGTGGTGCTTTATCCCAGTTGCGCCGAGGACGCCAAAGGTTTGATCAAGACCGCGGCTCGCAGCGAAGACCCCGTGATTTTCCTGGAGCACAAGGGACTTTATCGCCGCGTCCACGCCAAGACGCTTGAACCTGACGCCGATTATTTGATTCCAGTTGGAAAAGGCCGGAGACGCCGTGAAGGAACGGACTTGTCGATCATCACTTGGGGTTCCTCGGTCTATCTGGCTCTCGACGCGGCGAAAGAGCTGGAGGCCCAGAACATTTCGGTGGAAGTGGTGGATCTGCGCTCCATCGTTCCTCTGGATGAAGAATTGATTTACGCGAGCGCGCGGCAGACCAATCGCGTGATTATCGCGCACGACGACACGC
>CAZIDA010000495.1:0-3023 GCA_964537865.1 uncultured Acidobacteriota bacterium | reverse complement strand
AGGCGCCCAGTTCAAGAGCGTGCCGTGCCTCCGTCACCGTCGTGATGGATTCGTCCAGGCAAATTGGCGTCTTCAGTTGGCGTTGCAGCTTCGCGTGATCCACCAAGTCTCCGGCCTCGAGCGGTTGCTCGATCATCAGCAGTCCGAAGCTGTCCAACGCTTTCATCACCGGAAGATCATGATCGAGCGAGTAGGCGGCGTTAGCGTCAACTGAAAGCAGAATGTTGGGAAACTTGGAACGCACGGCTTCCACCAGCTTGACATCCTTTCCCGGCTTGACCTTGATTTTGATTCGCTGATATCCGCTTTCAAGCTCCCGGGTTACTTTCTCGAGTAGGACGTCGACGCTGGGTTGGATGCCAATGGAGACGCCACAAGGAATCTGTTCCTGCTCACCGCCAATGTACTTCCAAAGCGGCTGTCCCGCCAGTCGCGATTCCAGGTCCCAGATGGCTGCCTCGACAGCCCCCTTCGCCATGCGGTTTCCTCGAATTGACGCCAGGGTTGGGCTGATTTGAGTTGAGTTTGAAACGCCGGCCTCCCGAAGGAGCGGGGCGATGTGTTTCGTGGTGATGATCCAGGCAGTCTCGATGGTCTCCGAATTGTAAGAGGGAGCCTCCATGGCCACACATTCACCGTAACTCACCGCCCCGCTTTGATCGACCGCCTTCACAATCATGATGCGGCGATGCGTGGTGCGGCTGAAACTAGTTTCAAAGGGATTTTTCAGAATCAGATTGATTTCGCGAAGTTCCAGACAGCGCAAATGAAGTCGCGTCACGGCAGTTTTCATGTCACCTCCGAGCTGTCTCTTGCAAAAGACTCAAAGCTCCTTTCCAGTCGGATTTGTCTCCACTGGAATTCTCTTCTCTGGCATGGGCACAGGTATAAGGTGCGATAGACCGCGGGCTCTGGCGCAGCCCTGCACTTGTGATGTACGTGGCTATACTGGTGTTAGCTTTTTCAAGAAGGCCGGATCGATGTCCAGTCCCAGTCCCGGCGCCGACGGCAAATGCACCACGCCATGCCTGATTTCCATGCCGCCAATGATGGGGTTGCTGGCATTGAACAGGAACGAATCCAGATCGGCGTAAACAAGGTTCTTTTGGGAAGCAATCACGTGGGCTGCCGCGCTCAGGGGCCGGCTGGTTTCAGTCATGCAGCCGAGCATGCACTGGATGCCGGCGGCATCGGCGACCTGCGCGATGCGCACGGCGTTGAGTATGCCTCCCGACTTCATCAGCTTGATATTAATAATATCAACGGCCTCACGGCGAGCCACCTCAAAGGCATCGTGGGGGGAGTGAACGGACTCGTCCGCCATGATCGGCATGGAGGAGTGTTCGCGCACGTATTTGAGCCCTTCCAAATCCCAATACGGCACGGGCTGCTCGCAGGCCTGGATTTGATACTTCTCGATCCCGCGCAAGCAGCGCACCGCCTCCGCCGGCCTCCATCCCTGGTTCGCGTCGATGCGCAGGGCAATATCGCTTCCGACCGCTTCCCGCACCGCCCGCAGTCTCTCGATGTCCATCTCCGGAGCCTCTCCGACTTTGACCTTGATGGTTCGGAAGCCCTCCCGCACTACCTCTCGGGCCGCCTCCGCCATAGCCGCCGGAGTATCAATAAAGATTGTCTTGTCGGTCTCGAAGGTTTCTCGATATCTCCCCAGGAGGCAGCAGACGGGCTGTCCCGCGATCTTACCGCAGATGTCCCACAAGGCCATTTCGAACGCCGCCTTGATGCTGGGGTTATTGGGGGAGAGCGCATCCATGTCGTCAACGATCTTGGTGAGGGTGAAGGGATCGCGGCCGCGCACCAACTCGGCAAGCGTGCGGCCCATGGCAACGTCCGTCTGCTGGGTCTCGCTGGTGACCGGGCTGTAAGGAGAAGCTTCGCCCACACCGGTCACGCCATCCTCCGTGCGCAAACGGACAAAGACGTTGTCCGTTGTCGGCAAAGTCGCCAAGGCAATTCTAATCACCACCTTCTGCTGCAGGCTGTACGGAAAGATCTCCACGTCGCGGATGCGGGTGGTTTTTGCGGGAACACGGGACCTCTCCTGGGCCTGCAGCAATGGTGCGGATCCACGATGCAGGAAACCTCCAACCATTGCTGCACCGGCCAGAGTCTTCAGAAATGACTTTCTGGTCATTGACATTCGAACTCACTCCCGGATGACATAAATTAGAAGTCGAACCTCAGCGCAAATTGCAGAATCCTGGGATTGACAGCCGTTTGCAGGATCTGACCAAACGTCGCCGTCCCAAACAGCAAGTGGGGATCAGCAAACTGTGGTGTGTTGAACGTATTGAAAGCTTCAGCTCGGAACTCGACGAACGCCCCTTCCCGCGGCCATCCCACACCGGTTTTCTTGATTACAGCGAGGTCCCAATTCGCTTGACCCGGCCCGGTCAGAAGGCCCGGTCGCGTGTTGCCAAACCCGGCCGCAAGCCCATCGGCGCCAATAACCGGTGGATTGGTGAAACAGCTTGTATTGACGTAACCGTTCAGTCGGTTCTCTACCGAGCCCGAGGTCATGAAATTGCACCCGGGGATCAGTTGACCAAAATCGTTCCTGATACCATACACGTTCATGTAGTTGTTGTTAGTAGCCATCAGGTAGTGGCCGGACTGGTACGTGGTCACTCCGGCCAGTTGCCATCCGTTCAGAACGTGGGCCAGGAAGCTCGACTTGTTCTTGAAGCCGGGCAACTGGTAGAGATAGCTGACGACAAAGCGATGCTCGCGCGTCCGATCCGGCCCATAACGAGCGCTCGGATCGGTCTGGTTGCCGACTACCGTGCCCCCATTGGGACTGGTTGAGCTGGAGGTTTCCGTGGACAAATCCCTAGCGAAGGTATAGGAGGCCAGGAACTGGAGGCCGTGGCTGAAGCGCTTGCTCAAGCTGACCTGCAAGCTGTTGTACCAGGATTTGCCGGGATTCCCGAACTCCAGCCAACTGCTTGGAAGGATCCCCTCGATCGGCACCCGTTGACCGATGTTGGCGAGGGTATTACTCG
>CAZIDA010000494.1:0-3039 GCA_964537865.1 uncultured Acidobacteriota bacterium | reverse complement strand
GTTCCGGTGGGATACGTGCCGTCTGCCGGCATCGCGCTCACGGGCAAGTCGTCACCTCGACCGGCGATCATCGGGCCGAGAACACTGCGCACGAATTCCGGGGCTTTTTCGGAAACGGGTGGGGCCACATCAAACACGCTGTCGGCGCGCGACGGAACCTTGACATCATAAAGATGTTCGAGCGTGGCGTCGACCGCATTGAGGTTTTTCTGAACGACTTCCTCTCCCTTGCGGCCATAGGTTTTGCGAATAGCTTCGCGGATCGCTGCTATCGCCTCGTCTTTCGGCAGGACTTTCGAGATCGCGAAGAAGCACACTTGCATCACCGTGTTGATGCGCCCGCCCATGCCGCTTTCGCGCGCGACCTTGACGGCGTCGATCACAAAAAACTTCAGCTTCTTCGAGATGATTTGCGTTTGCACGGAGCGGGGAAGGTGATCCCACACTTCCTCCGCGCTGTGTGGCGAGTTAAGAAGAAACGTTCCGCCTTCCACCACGTCGTTGAGCATGTCGTAGCGCTCCAGAAAAGTCGGCTGATGGCAGGCCACGAAATTGGCGCTGCTCACGAGATAGGTAGAGCGGATCTTCTGCGGTCCGAAACGGAGATGCGAGACGGTGATGGCGCCGGCCTTTTTTGAATCGTACACGAAATAACCTTGCGCGTAGTTGTCGGTGTTCTCGCCGATGATCTTGATGGAATTTTTGTTGGCGCCGACGGTGCCGTCCGCGCCAAGACCATAAAACTGGGCGCGGATAACGGAATCGCTCTCGATGATGAATTTCGAATCGTAGGGAAGGCTGGTATGCGAAACATCGTCGTGAATGCCCACCGTGAAATGATTTTTGGGTCGCGACTCGCCCAAGTTGTCGAAAACCGATTTGACCATCGCCGGAGTAAATTCCTTGGACGATAAACCATAACGTCCGCCGACGATCTGGGGCGCCGCTTTGAATCGGCTGCCGTCGACGCTGAGACCTTCATGAAGCGCGTTCAAGCAATCCTGGTAGAGCGGCTCGCCGATGCTGCCCGGCTCTTTCGTTCGATCGAGAACGGCGATTCGTCGAGTCGTCGCCGGAAGGGCTTGAATGAATCGTGCAATGTCAAACGGCCGATAGAGACGCACCTTGACGATCCCGACCTTCTCGCCTTTCGCCGTCAAGGCGTCGACGGTTTCGTGAGCGGTTTCCGCGCCTGATCCCATGAGAACGATGACGCGCTCGGCGTCCGGCGCCCCGTGATACTCAAACAGCCGGTATTGTCGGCCGACGCGCGCCGCCAGTTGGTTCATGACGCGCTCGACGATATCCGGACACGCGGCATAAAACGGGTTGACGGTCTCGCGCGCCTGGAAATAGACATCCGGATTCTGCGCCGACCCGCGCAGAACCGGATGATCCGGGGAAAGCGCGCGGGCCCGATGTTCCAGGACGCGTTGCTCGTTGATCAACGCGCGCAGGTCATCTTCCGAAAGGAGTTCAATTTTGGAAACTTCGTGAGACGTTCGAAATCCATCAAAGAAATGCAGAAAGGGGACGCGGGCTTCGAGTGTTGCCGCGGTCGCGATCAACGCAAAGTCCATGGCCTCTTGAACGGATGCGGAACACAGCATCGCGTAACCGGTTGACCGAGTCGCCATGACGTCGCTGTGATCGCCGAAAATCGAGAGCGCCTGCGCCGCCAACGACCGCGCCGCCACGTGAAACACCGTCGGCGTCAATTCACCGGCGATTTTGTACATGTTGGGAATCATTAACATCAAACCTTGCGACGAAGTGAAGGTCGTCGCCAGGGCGCCGGTCTGCAGCGCCCCGTGAATCGCTCCCGCGGCGCCGCCTTCGCTCTGCATTTCGACAACCTGCGGAATGGTTCCCCAAATGTTGGGAATGTTCTCTGAAGACCACGCGTCGGCCCATTCGCCCATGGGCGAGGAGGGAGTAATGGGGTAGATCGCAACGACTTCGTTGAGTCGAAAAGCAACATAGGCCACCGCCTCGTTGCCGTCCATGGTGATGAATTCGCGCTTGTTCATCTATAATTTCTCCTATGAATGTATGAAGACGTTATTCTATGAAGACCTCATTCTCCGTCCTTGAGTTCGGCCAGCTCGTTCATCTGCTTGAGATATGAAAAAACCTGCTGCGCTTCCACTTCATCCACAATGCTGATGGCGAATCCCACATGCACCATGACGTAGTCGCCGATCTTGGCGTCGGGGACGTATGCCAGGTTCACGTTCTTGATGATGCCGCCGAAATTCACCTTCCCGCTCCGGACGACGGGATCGTCGCCCTCAATGGATTCGACCTTTCCAGGAACCGCAAGACACATGCGGGTTTCTCCTTCGGCGCTCAAAGCGCCAGCGCCGCGATTTGTCCTAAGGCAATCCCGCCATCGTTCGGTGGGACGCGTTGGTGCCAGTACGGTTGAAAGCCGGCGGCCCGCAATCGCTCGACCGTCTGCTCCGTCAGATAACGATTCTGAAAACATCCGCCGCTTAACACCACGCGCTCCATTCCGCTTCGCCGGGCCGTCTCAACGATCATCGCCGCCAGGCTGTTATGGAATTGTGCCGCGACTCGCCAAAGCGGACTATGACCTAAGTCTCTAAGGATGGCTTCGATGGTTGGCTGCCAATCGAGGAGATACCGGGGATTGAAATCCGGGGTTTCCGACTGCGGGTTTGAAACGTCGCTTCGCTTCGCGATAGCTCGATCGGCGCCTTCCGCGATCGCCTCTGAAACGCCGGTCTTCAGATCTCGAATCGCGAACGGATAAACATCCTCAGTGCGCTCCGAGCCGATGGAGAATTCAAGCTCCATGGCCGCCTGCCCTTCGTATCGAACGGTTTGTCGAACTCCGGTAATGGAGGCGACCGCGTCGAAGAGCCGGCCCGCGCTCGATGTCACCGGACAGTTTACACCCTTTCGAAGCATTTGTTGAAGCAAAGATCGGTCGGTCGCAGTGAAAGCAGAGAGCGTGGGTAAAGATTGTAAATCGAACGCGGCGTCTCCAAAGATTTCATAAAGCGCGCCGAGAGC
>CAZIDA010000493.1:0-3050 GCA_964537865.1 uncultured Acidobacteriota bacterium | reverse complement strand
ATTCTGGAACGGTTGCCTCTAACAAAAAGTTGAAAGGTAGAGGAACTTTTCAGAGAGCAGGGCCACTCTGGAGCCGGACCCAATCTCTGATCTCAAACACAGCCGAATATTCATCGGTCATTGCGGTCGCAGCAAAAGCATTTCCAACGCGGACAGCAGGAAGTCGCGCTGTACAGATTGTTTGTCAAAGCGTCCGTCGTCCGTGTATAATCCGCGTCATTAGAGATAACTTTTTGTATTAGGAAGATGGAATGAACAAGAAAGCCAAAGCGTTAGTCATAGTCCTTTCCTGCGTGGTGGTGTTTTACGCCGTCGTCGGCGGACTGATTGGAAAAGAAAGCAACTCCGGCGGAGCCTATAAACAGCTTCAAGTTTTCAGTGAAGTGCTGCTTCGGGTTCGGAAAGATTACGTGGAGGATCCGAACATGAAGTTGGTCTCCGAAGGGGCGTTGCGTGGGCTGTTGGAATCCCTCGATCCTTACAGCAGCTATTTGACGCCGCAGGAAGTGGCGCAACTGAACAGCCCTTCCGCCAAAGATAAGGGCAACATTGGGCTGGAGATTTCGAAGCGCTTCGGCTACATCAATGTGGTGACCACCATCCCGGGTTCCCCGGCGGACCGAGCCGGTCTTGTGACGGGCGATATCATTGAAGCCATCAATGGCATCTCGACGCGAGACGTCAGCGTGCAGCAAGCCAGGATGTTTTTCCACGGTCCGGTAGGCGCGACGGTGACTCTCTCGGTGCTCCGAGGTCAGCGCCCCGATCCGATCAAAGTGGATGTGATCCGTGAAGTCATTCCGCCGCCGCAGGTGGAGTCCAAGATGATGGACCAGGACGTTGGGTACATCAAAATTGCCGAGCTGACGCAGGGACGGGCCGCCGATGTGAAGAAAGCCATCGAAAACCTGCAGCGGCAAGGCGCGAAGAAACTGGTCCTCGATCTTCGCGGCATGGACAGCAACGATTTGGATGAAGCGGTTGAAGTGGCGAATCTCTTCCTCGATCACGGAACCATCCTTTCGGTGGAGGGACAGAAATATCCCAAGAAGACCTATGTTGCCGACAAATCAAAAATGGTGACTCAGTTGCCGCTGGCCGTGTTGATCAATCGAGGCAGCGCCTCCGACGCCGAGGTGATTGCGGCAGCGATCCTGGAGAACGATCGGGGCGACGTGGTCGGGGAGCGCAGTTACGGCATTGGATCGATTCAAAAAACCATTCCGCTCGATGACGGATCGGCCATCATCCTTTCCGTCGGAAAATATTACACACCTTCGGGCCGCCTGATTGAAAACGACAAGGATTTGAGCCAATCCGGCATCACGCCCAACGTGGTGGTGAAACCGCCTGAGGACAATCTGATCGCCTCAAACACCTTGCCCGAAGATTCTGGAACGGGCGTCGAAGGGAGTAAGGCCAATCTGGGGCTTCCTCCGAAGCCGAAGAGTCAGCCTGACCTGATCTTGAATAAAGCCCTCGACGTTTTACAGCAAGGGACCACAAAGATGAAGAAGGCGGCTTAGCGATCCGACGAGTACGATTCGAAAGCGGTTTCGCTCTTGGTCAAAGTGCGAGAGTTCATTTAGAATGGCGATCCTTGAAAGAGGGTCGCCATTTTTGTTTGTCTTCAAGACCGCGAGTAGCAATCGCGAGACTCCGGCGATTGAGAAGGGGCGAGCACCATCCGGCAAGAATGAAATTCACTGACGGCGTTTGGCGTATCACGGCTCTTTTTTGTGTTGCGGTCCTTTTGTCGGCGGTCTTGACTTCGTGCCGGCGGGCGCCTTCATCCGATGCCATGGCCGACGCTTTTCAGTCCGCAATCCAGCATTCCTTGGAAAAAGGCAATCTGGCTTCGTGCCAGTTCAGCGTCCTCGGTGAGCGCATTCAGATGCCCGGCGAGCATTTTCGGATCAGGCATATCAAGATTGTGGCGCCGAGCGCGACGCTTCTTCAGGCGGTGGGACAATCCGTGGAACGAGCGGCTCGACAGCAGGGTTTGGATTTTAAACGATGGGCTTCTCCGCGCGATGGGCACGGGCTGATTCTTTACGAAGTTCGACGGGGAAGCCAACGTCTGTGTTCGGTGTTGTTGATGACGAAGTCGGCTGAAGTGACGCGAACGCCGGCCTCATTTCCTCCGGAAGAGATGGATCTGCGAAAGTTGAGGCTTCCGAATCACTTCAATGGCAATTATCGCATCGCCATCATCATCGACGACCTCGGAGACAATTTGGAAGCGGCGAAAGAATTGGCGCAGTTGAAGGAAAACGTCACCTTCTCCATTCTCCCGGAACAGAGGTTCACGCGCGAGACCGCGGAACTGGCGAAGTCCAGCGGCAAGCAGGTGATCGTTCATCTCCCGCTGGAGCCGGAGCCGCGGGAAGGGCTCGCCGTGGATCCGAAGACCATCATGACTTCGATGTCGCCTTCAAAAGTGGAATCGTTGTTCGAGGAAGATGTCGACAGCGTGCCGTTCGCGGTGGGCCTCAACAATCACATGGGCTCCAAGGCGACGGCCAACCGCGCTCTGATGATCGAGATTTTGGCGCTCACTAAATGGAAAGGCTTCTTTTTTATCGACAGCCGCACCACGGCGGAGACGCAGGCTTACGAAATCGCGCGCGAGTTGGGAGTGCCGACTAATTTTCGTTCGGTCTTTTTGGACGATGAAGAAAACATCGGGTACACCGAAGGACAGCTTAATGTGCTGTTGAAGCGAATGCTGGAGCAAGGCTCGGCGATTGCCATCGGACATCCCTTTCCTTCGACCATCGAAGCGTTGCGCCGGCGCCTTCCGGAATTTGAGCGCCGCGGAGTTAAGATCGTGTTCGTGTCGCATCTGGTGTCGTGAACCATGATTTGATTGCGTCTTGAAATCGGAATAAATCCTGAAATCCTATGCTCGTTCGATTTGAAAATGTCGACATCGCTTTTGGCGCCACGGAAGTGCTTTGTGGCGCGTCGTTCCAAATCGATCCGGGAGACCGAGCCGGCTTAATCGGCCGCAACGGATCGGGCAAGACGACCCTCCTTCGCTTGATCGC
>CAZIDA010000492.1:0-3052 GCA_964537865.1 uncultured Acidobacteriota bacterium | reverse complement strand
GTTGGGATGGTACGTGGCCGTCGCAGCGCTGGCGGCGTTGGCCGCGCTCTTGCCTTGGGAGCTGGGAAAGAAGGCGGATCCCTTCGCCTCGGCCCCGGCGGGTATTCGTCCGGAATGGTACTTCGTTTACATGTTCCAAACCCTGAAATTGATTCCCGCCAAAATCCTTGGAATGGACGGCGAGGTTCTTGGAATTCTCGCTTTCGGATGCGGCGGTTTGTTCTTGATGCTGCTGCCATTCTTGGATCGCGATCCGGCCAACCACCGCCGCCGGACGATGGTCTTCACCGCTATCGGCGTTTTGATCGTGGCTTATATTCTTACGCTGACTTATGTCGGCTATCGGGTGTGACATGCCAACTATGCGAAGTGTTCTGAAACCAGTTTTTCTCGTGACCCTGTTTTTCGCCGGAGCGATGAGCGCGGTCGGAATTGTTTCCGCCCAAGAAAAACCCAACACCTGCATCGACTGCCACTCGGCTCTGGATGCTCCATTCAAAATCACCTCGGAGCAGTGGGCCGCCGATGTTCACATGACAAGAGGATTCGGATGCGTGGATTGCCACGGCGGAGACGCCACGCAGATGGACGAAAAGCTGGCCATGAATCCGGCCAAGGGGTTCATGGGCGCGCCGCAAGGGATGAAAATTATTCAAACTTGCGGGAAGTGCCACAGCAACGCCGCGTTCATGAAGAAATACAACCCTTCGGAGCGCGTGGACCAAGTGAGCGAGTATTTCACCAGCGTCCACGGCCAGCGATTGAAGGGCGGCGACAAGAACGTGGCCACTTGCATTAGCTGCCACGGTGTTCACGGCATTCGGCCCGTCAACGATCCGCGCTCCAAAGTATATCCGCTGAATGTGGCGGACACCTGCGGCGCCTGCCACAGCAACTCCAAACTGATGGCGGCTTATCACCTGAAGACGGACCAGGAAGCCGATTACATGAAGAGCGTCCACTATGAGGACTTGACCAAGAATGGTGACCTCTCCGCGCCCACCTGCAATAGTTGCCACGGCAACCACGGCGCGACGCCGCCGGGTGTCAGCTCGGTCGCCAACGTGTGCGGACAATGTCACGCCGTGTTCGCCGACTTGTTCGACAAGAGTCCTCACAAAGCGGCGTTCGCCGGCATGAATCTGCCTTCCTGCGTTTACTGCCACAGCAATCACGAAATCAAGCAGCCCACCGACGCCATGCTTGGAAACACCGGTTCGGCGGTTTGCCTGCAGTGCCACACCTCCGGCGATCCAGGATTCAAACAGGCCGGCATGATGCGGCAAGGGATCGATCAGCTCAAGGCCTCCATCGCGGCGGCAGACAAAGTTTTGACCGAAGCCGAACGCAAGGGCATGGAAGTCAGCCAGCCCAAGTACGATTTGCTGGAGGCCCAGCAGGATCTCACCAAAGCTCGAACGCAGGTTCACTCCTTCAATGCCGCCGGGGTGCAAGACTTTGTGAAGGCGGGACTGAAGATTTCGTCGAGCTCGGAAGAGAAAGGCGTTGAAGCGCTGAAGGAATATCAATTTCGCCGGAAAGGTTTGGCGATTTCGCTGATCATCATCCTCGCCGTCATCGTCGGCCTGTATTTCAAAATCAGGGAAATGGATAACCGTCTGAAGTCGGAATAGAGCAGGCCCTCATGCGGAGTCGGCGCACCCGAGGCAATGAAAATATTTCGCTTGCCTGCGAGTCCGTTCACCGCAGAGGCGCCCCGCCGCGGCGGGCCGAGATACGCAGAGAAACCCTCGCAATTTTCGGCGCAGTCCCTCATGGTCGCCGCGGCGACCACTCAAGGGGATGAAAATATTCCAGGGTTGGGATGATGCCAGCCCGATAGGGCGATAGATCTTTAGCCCCACGCGTTAGCGTGGGGAGAGGCGATGCAAAAGATCCTGACAAGCCCGCCTTGGCGGGCGACAGAAACCTATTTTCGGGGCAGTCTCTCATGCGCCTCGGCGCACCCAAGGGAATGAAAATGATTTCATCGATGGGAACTGATTGCAGTCTCGTCCCCAAAGGGGACGCGTCCTCCAGCCCAGGGTTGTCCGCCAGACCTTTGGCGGACTACCCTGGGTACCGAATGCGCCCAGCAGCCCAACCCTGAAAGGGTTGCCTAAAGCGTTTTTTCCTATTTTCAGAGCAGACGTACATCCGCCAAAGAAGTACCGGACCCAAGGGCAGAAGAATCGTTCTGGTAGCCGGGATTCGCTGAAGACCAAGCGAATCCCGGCTACCCAAACATCCTCGCCCCGAATTCTCGGAAAGACCGGCCACTCACTTCACGAATCGGCTTTAATGAACTCGTCAGTCTTGCTGGATGGGGGGGAGAGTCGTCTCGACTTTCAAGACGACTCTCATGGCTCAGCTCAACTTAGAACGGCACGTCTTCATCTTCGATTACGGGCGCGGGTTCTGAGGACGCTTCTTGTTCGCGCACCGCTGGAGGCGCGCCGCCGGCGGATTCCGCGGCGCCAGAGGCTGGGCTCAGCATTACCATGTTGTCGGCGCGAATCTCCGTCTTGGTATGCTTCTTCCCTTCCTGATCGTCCCAGCTTTGAGTCTGCAATCGCCCTTCGATGTAGATGAGTTTTCCTTTGACCAAATACTTCTGGCAAATCTCAGCCAGCTTGCTCCAGGCGACGATATTGTGCCACTCCGTCCGGCGTTGTTTTTCGCCGTTCTTGTCGGTCCACTGTTCGTCCGTAGCCAACGAAAACTTGGCGACCGGAACTCCCGAAGGCGTGTACTTTAATTCCGGGTCGCGACCCAAGCGACCCACCAAGATCACTTTATTGACAGAATTTGCCATCGTGGCCTCCTCTTTGGATGATCGCGCGCAAAACTATGCCGCAACGATGTTAGAGTTGCAAGTCAAAAGTACGTCTCACGTCGGAACGAGCTTTTCATTCGAAGCGCCTACCGCGCCGCTCTCAACAGTTGTTCATTGGATTTTTTCCAGCTTCGCGGCCAACGCGCCAATCCACACCTCAACAAAATGAGAATTGCCGCTGGGGGGACTCACTGAACACTTCGGTCAACTCAGAAA
>CAZIDA010000491.1:0-3063 GCA_964537865.1 uncultured Acidobacteriota bacterium | reverse complement strand
GCTATAATAGGATGCACTTCGGCAAAAAGAAAGCAACATTTGCGCTAAATTTTCCTGGTCAAAAGCGGAGCGCAAAAGGCGAACCTCGAACGGCTTCAGCTTAGAGCTTCGATCGACCACCTCTTTTCGAACCTCCGATCGCCGATCCTGAGCGGCGCGGCTCAGCTCCTTGCGGACTAGCGGATCGTCAATTCCTAACTTCTCCGCGACGTGATGAGCCATTTCCGATCGTTCGATGGCGTTGCTGACCCGCGCCAGATAGGGAAGCAGCCGGTTCAGCGCGTCCGCCTTGCTGCGATTGGAGTCCGGATGGATCTTCTCGCGGGCTTTCTCGATCAAGTAATCCAAATAATAAGGCGCTCGGCCCAGTTGCCGCCGGTATTCCTCAACCCCAAAGTTGCGAACGAAGAGATCGGGGTCGTTTCCTTTGGGCAAGGTGAGAACTTTGATTTGAAATCCATCTTCCAACAGCAGATTCAGGGACCGCTCCGCGGCGGCGACTCCCGCGGAATCGGGATCGAAGTTCACGACGATGTTTTGCGAGTATCGAGCCAGCAACCGGACCTGTCCATCCGTCAAGCTGGTCCCGCACGAGGCAATGACGTTTTGAACGCCCGCCTGACTCAGCCCGATGGCGTCCAAATAACCTTCCACCAAGATGGAATATCCTTGCCGCTTGATGGAATCCTTGGCGAAGTTCACACCGTAGAGCGTGCGGCTCTTGGAATAGACGGGAGTCTCCGGTGAGTTCAGATATTTGGGCTGGCCTTCGCCCAAGATGCGACCGCCAAAGGCGACGATCGTTCCGTTCTCCCGAAAGATGGGGAAGATGACGCGGCGCCGAAATCGATCAAAGAATCCGGTCCCGTCGTCCCGTTTGATGAGCAGCCCGCCGGCTTCGAGATTCGCCCCATTCCCAAAGGCGGATTGAAGCTTTCGGGTCAAGGCGTCTCCACTTTGTGGCGCATACCCAATTCTGAAGCGCTCGATGGACTCTTCGGTGACGCCGCGACCGGTCAAATAATCTCGAGCCGCCGCGCCTTCCGAACCGCTCTTCAGTTGTTCGCAAAAGAAATTCAAGGCGAACTCGTTGATGCGGTAAAGCTCCTTGCGACTCTTGGCGGCCTCATCATCCTCCGCGGCGCTAAAGCGTTCTTCTTGAATCGGGATGCCGGCCTTTTCGGCCACCAGCTTGACGGCCTCCGGAAACGTCACGCGCTCGATCAGCATGATGAACTTGAAAACGTCGCCGCCGACGCCGCAGCCGAAGCAATGGAACATCTGTCGCGTGGAATGCACGTGGAACGACGGCGTCTTCTCATTGTGAAATGGACAGAGGCCCTTCTGATTTGCGCCGCTCCTCTTGAGCTTCACATAGTCCGAGACGATGCGGACGATGTCCACGTTGGATTTGACTTGTTCGGCGAAATCAGCTTTGAATCGCATAAGCCGTCGGATGAGGCAGCGCCTCAATTCTTAAG
The DNA here is from genome assembly GCA_964537865.1 of uncultured Acidobacteriota bacterium. Taxonomy (GTDB): domain Bacteria; phylum Acidobacteriota; class Terriglobia; order JAIQFV01; family JAIQFV01; genus CAZIDA01. Next base: position 1,582 of record CAZIDA010000491.1, on the reverse strand, counting down.
ACTTCAATTTCCTCCCGCGGGTCGGAACTCGCCTGAAATTTTCCGGACGAATGCCGTTCAACTCGCGCACTCTCACTAAAGTTTGAGTTCTACGATGGTCACGCCGTTTCCGCCTTCTTCTCGAGAGGCCGGATAAAATCGCTCCACCTGCGGATGTTTGGAAAACATCTCCGCCAGCGACCGCTTCAGAATTCCCATGCCGGTTCCGTGGATGATCCGAACGCGCGGCGCGTCCGCCAAGAAAGCTTGATCCAAAAATTTGTCCGCCGAAGAAAGCGCTTCCTCCACCGTGCATCCGATGAGATTCAATTCGGAAGATGAAGCCGCCTCGGCAGTCACCTTGAGAGACGAATCTCCTTGCGCTTGTGCGGCGCGACTTGCCGGCGCCGGCTGGGGTGCCGGTTTTTCAATGGGCGCGCAATCGATCAGTGGAACTTTCATCTTGAAGCTTCCGAGCAGCACTTCGGCGGCGCCGCCCGGATCGATTCTGTGAATCACGGCGTCCTTGTGAAGGCTGCGAAGCCGCACCGTCTCTCCGACGCGAAACACGTGCGATGAAGGCTCCCAATTTTCAGGTTCACTTTCCACCGGCGCCGGTGAGCTCTCCGAAAGCAACACTTTCAGTTGAGCCGCTTGGCGTTCTCGCATTCTCCGAAACTCCTGCTGCAGTTCTTCCTTGGCGCGAATGCGCCGTGAGGCTTCGGCGATGTCTTCCGTCATCTTGAGCGCGCGAGACTCGAGTTGCGACACAAAAGTCTTAAAGCGGCGTTCCAGTTCCGCCACCTTCATCTCCCATCGCTTCGAAAAATCGGCGTTGAGCTTTTCGCGTTCTTGACGAGTGAACTCCGTTTGTTCGCGCAAATTCCGCTGCTCCGTCTCGAATCGTTCCTTTTCGGCTTTGAGCTGATTCAAAAATTCCAGCATGGAGATGTGAGCTTCCGAGAGATGACCCCGCGCCCGACTCACAATCTCTTCCTGCAATCCAAGCCGCGAGGCAATCTCGATGCCGCTGGAAGCGCCCGCCACGCCGCCGATCAAACGATACGTGGGGCGCAAAGTCTTCTCGTCGAATTCCACCGAGGCGTTGACGGCGCCCTCGGCTTGGTTGGCGTAGATCTTCAGCCCGGAAAAATGCGTGGTGACAACCGTGAACGCCCCGGACCTTCGAAAATAATCGGCCGTCGCAATGCCCAGCGCTTCTCCTTCCACGGGATCGGTGCCCGTCCCGATTTCGTCAATCAGAACCATTGCCCCGGAAGTCACCTCTGCCGCCATGCTGCGGATGTTGGTGATGTGCGAGGCGAAGGTGCTCAGACTTTCTTCGATGGATTGGCGATCGCCGATGTCCGCGAGAATCGGATCGAACACCGGAAGGACCGCGCGGTCCGCCGCCACGTGCATCCCCGACTGCGCCATCAACGCGGCCATGCCGATGGTCTTGAGCGCCACCGTTTTTCCGCCGGTGTTCGGGCCGCTGATCACCAGCAAGTTTCGTCCGCGGTTGAGATCGACCGAGATCGGCACAACGGCTCGCCCTTGGCGACGAAGCGTGTCTTCCAGAAGCGGATGCCGGGCGTTTTCG
>CAZIDA010000490.1:0-3063 GCA_964537865.1 uncultured Acidobacteriota bacterium | reverse complement strand
CATCGATGAGCTGGCCGAGAAACTGGGCATCGATCCGCTGGAGTTTCGGAAGAAGAATTATGTGCGGGAAGGGGATGCGACGCCGATCGCGGAAGTGTTGGGCGAGGGGCGGGAAGGCTATCAGCAAATCGTCAGGAGTTGTGGATTGGATGAGTGCATCGAGCGCGGCGCGAAAGAGATCGGATGGAAGAAGAATCGCGCGCCGAATGGTTCACTGTCGCTTCAAGAGACGAAGCCGCAAGCCGCTCCGCGCCGACTCCGCGGCGTCGGCATGTCGTGCACCATGCAGGCGTCGGGAATCCCCGGCGTCGACATGGGCGCCGCGTGGATCAAGATGAACGAGGACGGCTCGTTCAATCTCAAAGTTGGCGCCACCGACATCGGTACCGGCGCCGACACCATGTTCGCGCAGATTGCCGCTGAAACGCTGGGCACTTCACCGGACAAAATCATCGTGTATTCGTCCGACACCGATATGACGCCGTTCGATCCCGGCGCCTACGCCTCCTCGACCACTTACATTTCCGGCGGCGCGGTGAAGAAAGCCTGCGAACAGGCCCGCGATCAAATTCTTCAGGTGGCGGAGGAGATGTTGAACGCCAAACCGCGCGGCGCGTCGAAGGACGCCAAGTCGGCGGCGGCGAAAGTGGCGCGCAAAGATTTGATCACGCACGACGCGAAAGTGTGCGCCCCAGATGGCCGCTTCGTCACCTTCGAGCAGGTGTGCCTACGCTCGCTCTATCAGGAAAATCAGTTTCAGATTCAGGGCCACGCGTCGCACATGTCCTACGACTCGCCGCCCCCGTTCTGCGCGCAATTCGCGGAGGTGGAGGTAGACGTGGACACCGGCGTCGTGCGGGTGCTTCGAGTGATTAGCGCCGTGGACTGCGGTGTTGCCATCAATCCCAAGATGGCGGAAGGACAAATCGAAGGCGCCGTGTCTCAGGCCATCGGTTACGCCCTGACCGAGCAGATGACTTTCGATGAGAAAGGTCGGCCTTTGAATCTGAGTTTTCGAGATTACAACATCCTCACCGCCGTCGACATGCCGGAGATGAAATCAATTCTTGTTGAAACCTACGAACCCACCGGCCCCTTTGGGGCCAAAGCCATCGCCGAAATTCCTATCAACGGCGTTGCGCCCGCCATTGCCAATGCCGTGTACAATGCCATCGGGATGCGATTTCATGAATTACCGATCACCCCGGAGAAGGTTTTGAGGGCGATTCAAGAACGTGCTGCAAGTCAAACGACGTAAGCCCCCAAGAATCCAAACGAGAAGCAGGCACTTGAAGAAATGTTCCAGGCCTGTTCCCGTGTGGAGTCCTGGTGTGTTTGCGCCGTGAAAACTCTCACGACGCAGTGTTTCCGCGAAACCTGGACGCCGGCTCGAACGGTCCACCATCAATTGGAAGAGGGACCGGAACCCGCCGTTAAGAACACGTCTTGCTGACCATCTTCAAACTGGTTACCAGGATATCGCCTGTTTCCTCTTTTCCGTTGTGTTTCCCGCTTTCTTTTGCCTCGTCGTTGTCTTCGTCCTTGTCTCCCTCTTTCTCTTCGCGACTCAACCGGCCCGTTACGGCGACGGTGTGGCCCACATGGTCGGAAAGCTTGACCATCGTGCTACGGAGCCCGTAGAGTTTGCCATCCGTCGTCGTGAGCATAAATTCGTTTGCCTCATCTCCTTTTTGGAGACAGCCAGTAACCGTGATATTTTCAGATTTTCTGTTGCTCTTCGGGTTGGCGCTGACCAAAGCAATTGCGGTGACCCCAAGGATGAACAAGCCGGCCAACGCCAAAGTGATGGATTTTCTTGATCGTGATTTCATGTAGAATCTCCTTTCGGTGATCCAAGATAACCGCGCTTGATGAAAACGTCCTGAATTGAAGATGAAAAATTACTCAGGAACATTCTGAATGGAATTTCATGAACCATTCAGCGTTGCTTAATGAATTTCGGATAGGGTGAGTGAGGAGGCGGGATGCGCCTGCTTTTTATCGAAGACGAAGAGAAAGTCGTTAATTTCGTGCAACGCGGGCTCACGGCGGAGCGGTTTGCCGTGGATGTCGCGCGCGACGGCGAGAGCGGTTTGGAGTTTGCCCGAAGTTACGATTACGATGTCATCATTCTTGATTTGTTGTTGCCCAAGCTGGATGGGACCGAAGTGCTGCGCCGGATTCGGCGAAACAATCCGCGTGTGCCTATTTTGATTTTGACGGCGCGCGACACCGTTCAGGATAAGGTCCTGCACTTCGAGTCCGGCGCCGACGACTACCTCACCAAACCCTTTGCTTTTGCGGAACTGCTGGTTCGAGTGAAAGCGCTGCTCCGGCGCGGGACGACCCCACAGGAAACGGTCCTGCGCATGGCGGACCTTGAATTGGACCGGCTTTCCCAGCAAGTCCGCCGCGGGGGAAAGAGAATCAACCTCACCGCCAAGGAGTACGGGTTGCTGGAATACCTGATGGCCAATGCGGGCCGAGTTCTTTCCCGTACCATGATTCTCGAGCACGTCTGGAATCAGAGCTTCGATGGCGCGACCAACATTGTGGATGTTTATGTGCGTCACTTGCGCGACAAAGTGGATGACGATCGGGAGCGAAATCTGATTCGGACAGTTCGTGGCGTGGGATACGTCCTGGGCGAAGAGGAGCCATGAAGGCGCGTTCCATTCGATTTCGACTGACCACTTGGTACACCGGTGTCATTGCCACTGTCCTACTTCTATTTTCGGTTGCCGTCTATGCCGGCCTCAGTCACTTCTTGACGAGTAGCTTGCGCGCCTCCGCTCTCAAAGATGCTCAGGAGATCGGTTCGATTGTTTTAGAGAATGCCAACGAAGGGGACGAGGCGTTCATCGGCAGGGAAATCGGCGGGCACTTTTCCCCGGAAAGCAGCGATCGAGTTGTCCGGGTCACGCGGGCCGGGGGACCGCAAGTCTACTTGTCATCGCCCGCCCAAGACCGAATCTTCGCCGGCTCAAATGCCGGGTTGAAAGCCGACGAAATGCCCAGCGTGCTGCCCGCCTCAGCGGGCGAGCAAAGATTCTTAGTTTGCAC
>CAZIDA010000489.1:1959-3065 GCA_964537865.1 uncultured Acidobacteriota bacterium | reverse complement strand
ATTTTCAGGTCGCAACCATGTAACCATGAGCACTATTTGGCTGCGGCCCCAGGCCGCCCTGCGTTACAGCGGTGAGGACAATGTCGAAAGAGCCAGTATTGCAATTGCAACCGCCAGATGTTTTCTTCCGGAACGCCGAGGCCGGCCTGGCGATGGCTGAAATCGGTTGCGATTCGCAACGGCAGGCGTTTCAAATCGTAGGTGGCGGCAAAAGTCCACGTCCGCTGAGAAGACAGATAGCGTTGATGAACATTCGGTGTGAACCACTCCGTGCGGACCGCAAGGATGAGGCGCGAGAACGGGAGATACGCCAACTGGGCATAGGCTCCTTGTGCGGCCACTTCGGCCGAGTGGCTCGGGGCCGAATGGTTCGACGACAGCCAAACTCTGAAATACTCGGCCTGTCCACGCACCCTCCCCCACGATCCGCGCACAAAAAGATTTCCACGGCGGTCCTGGCCCGAGAATTTTGCCAAGAGACTACTGGGCAGGCCCGGCAATTGAGCCGTCAAATTCAGGTTTTCCGCGCGACGAGAAGAAGCGGCTATCCCGCCCTCCCAACTCCAGGGGCGGCGCGATTTAGTAGAGGATCTCTGGTACCGCATACGGCCTACTTCGAGGGGTCCGTTTCTTCGACGATTCATGTTGGCGCCGCCTCCTCCGAACAGCCCCATGGACACCAACCAATTGCCGTGGCTCCAGTCTCCTTGCAAACCCAGGTCCCGAGCGAAACTCTTTCCTAGATTGCCGTTCACCGCCAGTCGGTTGGTGACGTCGGTGCGGTCCACAAAATCAAGCGACGAGTCCGGTTCGAAACGTTCCATTCCAAAGGGTGGAATGAATTGCCCCACCTTCAAGCGGACGGCCTTGACCGGAAAAAACAAATAGGCATCCTGCAAGTAAACATGATCGTCGGTCGGGCTGCGCATGTTGGTCTTGTATATGAATTGAACGTGATACCCGACATTCTTCTTTCCCAAGGTTCCATCCACCATCAATTTCAAACGTCTGACCGCCAACGATTCTTGCCCCTGAGGGCCATCCGTCGACCGCAACTGCGCGTAGGATGAAAAGCAAGGAATCCACGGCGAAATTTGATTCTGCGC
>CAZIDA010000489.1:0-1859 GCA_964537865.1 uncultured Acidobacteriota bacterium | reverse complement strand
TGGGAGTAGCCGGAGCACGGAATACAGAGCGGCTTGCCGTCTTTGAAGCGAACGTAGCGCTCAAACACGTACTCGCCGCAATTCGCGCACAACGATTTGGCGAACGACCCCTTCGTCGGCAGGTAAGTAAAATCCGCCCTCTCCGTGAGGGCATAGATTTGCTCATGAGAGAGCGAAAGAGTCCAGTCGATGACCTCTTGAGTGACCGCCGCGGGAATAGCCGAGGGCTCCACGCCCTTCTTGCGATACGCAAAAAACTCGAACTTTCCCATCTCATCCAGGAAGGTTGATTTTAGGACATAGCGCGGCGCCGTCTTGCCCGGATACCAAAAGGTGGCAGCCAACTTGCCCCAGAACTTTTTTTCGATCAGAATCTTCCCGAAGGTCGCGCCGGTGGCGATTTGGATGCCGTCCATCAAACAAGTTTGAGGATGTCCCTCCCCCAGTTCGCAGATGACGTGCAAAGTGTGATCCTTTTCCCGCGCCACCGCGAGTCTTTCCAACGCCAGCATTCCCATGCGATATCCCAACGGCATGAAGGGACAACGATGACCATGAAACTCAAAGGCCCATTCGGGCGGAATAAAACGCTTGTTGTTTTCAGACATGAGATTTTTCCCCTTAGATTTTAGTGTATTCAACCATTGCTGCTCACCCATCAACCGCGTTGCCTTGCGGTCTGGGCGCTGCGTTCGACGGCAGATCGCCGCTCACTGCTCTCCCAGGCGCCCAGCACTTCGCCGTTCCCGCAACCATTCACTTCCGGTTCCAAAGTGGCGTGCCGGATACTCCAGTGTTCTCCCAAAAATGCCCGAATTTCTCCGGCCAGAAATTCCGATTCCATGACCCTCATCTCGGGCAACGTCAGGTGCGCGGTCAACGCCCTTTGCCCCGGTCCGACTTCCCAGACATGCACATGATGCATACGCACCGGAGCGAACTCTTTCTCGACCTCCCGCACCATTTGTTCCAACTTGAAGCCGCTGGGAGTTGCCTCAATCAGCGTTCCCGTGGCCTGCCCGATAATGGAAGCAGCGCTCCAAGCAACGCCGACCCCGATGAGCAAGGCGGCCACCGGGTCCAGATAGGGGCCAAAGCGCGACCGGGCAAACAGCGCCGCCACCACCACGACCAACGAGGAAAGAGCATCTTGCAGTAGGTGCAGGAATGCGCTTCGGACATTGAGATCATCTCCATCGTGTTGGCGCAAGAGAAAGACGGAGCCGAGGTTGGCCAGAAGGGCTACCAGCGCAACCGGCAGCATGATTCCGGGTGACAGGGACATAGGATGCATCAGTCGGATGATGGCTTCGTACGCAATGAAGATCGTGATCAGACCCAGAACCGCGGCGTTCAAAACCGCGGCCAGAACCTCAGTCCGCTTCAGACCATAGGTAAAGCGGCGCGTGGCTGGGCGCCGTCCTAACGCGCGGGCCACGATGGCCAGAGCCAACGCGGCAACGTCACTGAAGTTGTGCGCCGCATCGGCGAGTAAACCCAAACTTCCCGAGAACAATCCGCCAAGGATCTCGACAACGGTCACAGTAAGGTTCAGCCCCATACTCACCCAGAGGCGACGATCGAGACCTCTCTCGACGTGCCCGTGGCTATGATTGCCTAACATATCTGCCTCAGCTCCCTTGCCGTCACGATTCCTGTTCGATCAAAGATATCCCGAATCGAAGGCGATTTAGTGTTTGTCATTCACTTCAGTCCCTGCGAATCCGGGCTGAGGCGTCCCGTCCCCAACTCCAAGGCCAAGGAAGCAATCGCCTCGGACCGTTGGGCCTGAAACAGCAACGACTGGCTATTCAGCACGCCCGCTTCGGCTTCGAGCACAAAGTTGATCACCGTGCGGC
>CAZIDA010000488.1:0-3068 GCA_964537865.1 uncultured Acidobacteriota bacterium | reverse complement strand
GAGAGAACATCCCTCGCTTTTTCGATGGGCGTGTTTTTCGGGTTCTCGCCGTTTATTGGATTTCACACCATCCTAGCGTTGCTCTTCTCGTTTGTGTTTCGGTTGAACCGGGTCGCCGCGTTGATCGGCGTTTACATCAACAATCCCTGGACGATGGTTCCGGTGGCCATCGCCTCCACGGCCATCGGCAACCGCCTGTTGAAACAGACCGGCCACCATTACGGCAAATTCAAATGGCATGAATTGGGATCGTTCCATTTCTGGCTGAATCTCCCCGACGAAATCCATCTGCACTACTACACCCTTCGCTCCTTCTTTCTCGGCGCCATGATTTGCGCCATCGTCTTCAGCTTGATCTCATATCCGCTGTGCCTGTGGTTCATCCGAACCTATCGGCACAAAATTCATCGCCATCAGTCATAAATGATTCTGGCGGAAAAGTTCTTTTGGTAGCTTGATGAAAAACAACTCTTGCTGTGAAACGGACGGAAGTTTTGGCAGCCACGATCTTCAAGGGTGGGGCTTTTCGTCACGCGTTGGAAGAATCATGCAGATCAACTGGGCTTTTCGCGACCGCTCGTGGAAGCCGCAGCCTGCGTTCGCCCCGGCGAACTCGGTTGCGCTACCTGTTTTTCCTTGGGAAAAAGATGGTTCGTCATGTCCATCCCCACATCAGACGCCCTCTCGCCAACGCAATTTCCGGATGCGCCATTCCTTCAATTGTCATGGTTCCCAATTCATTCAGCGCCAACGGCGCTGCGGCTCGAAGCCCAACGTTGCTCCGATCCGCCGCGGCGGAGAGCTACGTTGGGTGGCGGTTGGCAAAAAATTCCGGAATTGATTTCACAACCCCTGCGGGGTTGTGTCAATGATGATGGACTCATCCGTCACCCAGGGCAGTCCGCCCAGAGAGCAGGCGGACAACCCTGGGCTATTGGAGGCTTCCCCTTCGGGGAAGAGAATCCTTCGCTCTGTCCATGTACTCAGCAAACGGCATCTTGCGCATCAATTTCTGGATGTGCGTTCATGGAATTAGAGCAGGCCTGATCTCCAAGGCGGTGTGGTTCAGGGCAGATCGACAGTTGACACCCAATCGCCTACCTGACCGAAGGCCGATCGTCGGCGCGAGCCGACAACCGATTGTGGATTATACAGGAAGCAAGATCTTGAACCGCGTGAACTGAGCTGGCTCAGATTCGACTTCAATACGCCCCCCATGATGCTCGATGATTTGTTGGGCGATGGGAAGACCCAGCCCGGTTCCTCCTCTTTTGTTGGAGAAAAATATTTCGAAGATCCGATTCTTCTGTTCCGGGGCAATGCCGATGCCGTTGTCGGCGATGTCGATCTCGTATTGCGCGTCCAGCTTTCGAAACGATACTTGCACCTCAGAATTATCGCGCCGCGCCTCCACGACGGCGTCTTTGGCATTGATGAGAATGTTGAGCAACGCTTGTTTGAGCAGATCGCGGTCTCCCTGGACGGTGGCATCTTCGATCGCATCCAAGTCACAGACAAACTGAATTCCTAAAGCCGTGAGCTGTGATTTGAAATCGCCGCAGAGGTTTCCCATCAACTCCTTCAAATTGATCCGATCGAGACGCGTTGGAAGAGGTCGAGCATACGTCAGGAAGCTGGTCGAAAGTCGTTCCAGCCGCTTGATCTCTCGCTTGGTGCTTTCAAACAGTGTCGGCAGTTCCGCGTCTTTCGGGCTCGAGGTCTTCACCTCCTCCTCAATCATTTGGAGGTTCAGATTCATGGCGCTGAGCGGGTTCCGGATTTCATGCGCCAAGCCGCCCGCCAAGGTTCCCAGGTACGCCAGGCGATCGGCTTCGTGGGCCTGTGCTTCCAATCCCTGCGCGCGCTTGACCAACCAACGCACGTAAAAAAAGAGGGTTGTGAAGATGGCCACCGCGATGGTGGAAAGCAGAATGGCGCGCTGATAAATTTCGTTCCGAATGGTGGCCATGCGATCGTTCAAATAATCGATCGATATACCCAAGCGGAGTTGCCCCATGGATCGCTCGTTCAACCGGATGGGAGTGCCGTAATCACGAACGCGCAGTTGATTCTCTCCTTGGCCCAGCTCCAAGAATTGAGAGCGCGCCTGCCGCGGTTTGAGCGTTCCGCGGTTCAGCAGGTCGAGGTCCTCGGGCGGGATGCTTTGCTTGAAACTCTGCGTCAGCACCTGGCCTTCGAGGTTTTCAAGGCGGAGATAATAGAGCGCCGGAATGGATTCCACTTCCGAATCCATGTACGCCTTCAAGGCTTGGCGCAACGTGTTGCTGTCGGCTCGCGTTTCGAGGCTGCGGGTCGCGAGCAGCTCGATCTGATCGGACACCTGCTGCGAGACGGATTGGCTGAACCAAGTGACCTCCTGCTCCATGCGCGCGTCCATGGAACGCGTCACATAGTAAGCCGCCCCAAAAATCACCAACACCACGCTGCTGATGAAGATGACGGTGGAGACCACCAAATGCTTTTGAAATCGCCGCTTCGCTTGGATCGGCGCCGGCATCGAAGGCGAGTTCGCTCGCATATTCGAAATTTTAACATCCTCCAGGAAAACGTTGCCGGAAAATTCCAATTGACCTTAAGATAGGGCTTTCGATTTGCAGGGTTTGATTCCTGGGGAGGCTCTCCGAGTGAAAGGGTTGCTCCCGGACGTATGCCGGCGCGCTTCATGAATTCCATCACCATCCAACCTGCCCGGAGATTGCGTGGCGCCCTGCGTGTGCCCGGCGACAAATCGATTTCCCATCGGCTCGCCCTGTTGGCCTCCATGGCGGACGGCGAAACTTGGATCTCCAATTTTTCCAGCAGCGCCGATTGCGGCTCCACATTGGATTGCCTGCGGTCGCTTGGCGTGCGCGTCACCGTGCTTGAAGCGTATCGCGTCAGAATCGAAGGTCGGGGCTTGCGAGGATTGGAACGGCCCGCCGATGTTTTGAATGCCGGCAATTCCGGATCGACCTTGCGCATGCTCGCGGGATTGTTGGCCGGGCATCCTTTCAATTCCACGATGACCGGCGACGAGTCGCTTCGGAAGCGACCCATGGGAAGGATCA
>CAZIDA010000487.1:0-3069 GCA_964537865.1 uncultured Acidobacteriota bacterium | reverse complement strand
GTGATTGGCGAGAGCAACAGCTTGCGCCGATTGGTGAAGCCGACCGTCTATCTTCAAGTTCTCTATCCTCGGCAATCCGATTTCAAAATTTCGTCCCAGCAGTTCTTCGACCTGGCCGATGCTTTCGTCGTGGTTCGTTCCCCGGACTTTGCCGCGATTTCCAGCGCGTCATCGCCGTGGCCGCAAGTTTCTTTGGCGCATGAACTGGAAAAAGGGAAGCCGGCATTTCAGGTCACGGAGAAAGACCGATTCATTTCTCCGGAGGTGATTGAGTTTGTGCGGAAGAAGATCAGCGAGGGGCAGGATGTCGTCTTTTCGAAAGTTTGAATCGAGCAACTCTTGGAGTGCGCCCCGCCGCAGTCCAAAATGTAGCCTCGGCTCAGTCGTTTGATGGAACCGCAGGCTCGTCGGTGCCGGGGAGTTTTGGTTCCACCACGACGGACTGAAATTTTGAAAGCGTCACGAGACCAGGGCGGGCGCGTTTGGGTTTCTTCACGAACTTCTTTTGAGTCCAGTGGACGGTGACCTTTCGGGCGTTGCGCGCTTGGCTGAAGTAAGCGGCCAACTGCGCGGCCTCCAAAAAGCCCGGTGTTTCTTCGAGCCGTTCCGCGTCGGGATTCTTCAAGACGACGTGCGATCCGGCGTAATCCGCCACGTGAAACCAGTAATCCTCCGGTTGCGCGTATCGCGTCGTCACAAGGTCGTTCTCTTTGCTGTTGCGACCGACGAGGATTTGTCTTCCTTCCACGCTCTGAAACACGCGGCATTTCTTCTTGCTCCCAGCGGCGGGCGCGCGAACGGCCGCGGGCCCGGATCGGCGCGGCCGCGGGGATTCTCGCGGGGCGGAGAGGCTCACCTGGGCTTGTTCGGAGAGGCGTTGAAGATCGCCGCGGCTGTCGGCTGATTTCAACCGCTCCAAAATCGCGTCCAACGTCGTGGCCGTTTGGTGGATGCTCTTGAAGCGCGCCTCAATCTTTTCGACGCCACGGCGGGCGCGCTTGGCTCGCTCGTAAAACCGCTGCGCATTCTGAAGCACGCTCAAGCGCGGGTCGATCTTAATCCGGATGCGGCGGTTTTCCGGGGAAAAGAGATCGGCCAATTCCAACTCGTCCTGTTTCGGATGAATCGCTCGCGGCTGCGCCATCATCAGGTCGGCGGCCTTCTGCAATTCGAGTTCTTTGGAGAAGGCGGCGCGCTCGGTCTCCAACTTCTGTTCGATGCGCCGGAATCGTTTCAAACTTCCTCGCACATATTTTTGTAAGCTACGGCGTTCCGCATCGAGCCACACACGATCGAAGCGCCGCTCGAAGAGAGTTTGAACGGCCCCGCCCAATGATTCGAAATGAAGCGGCGTCGAACCTTCCAGAGACCTCAGAGGGACGGGCGACGGCACGGCGGAAACATCGTGATCCGAGGTTTGGTAGAGGTATCCGCCTTGAGAAGGATCGACCACGTCCTCCACCAACTGCCGCAAGGCTTGGTCCGGCGTCTGCTGATCGCGGTCGGCGCGGAAGAGCGTCTCGCGCGCGAAAAGAGGACTCAGTCCCCGGACCGACTCCGTCAATTCTTTCAAATCCACCGGTAAGCTCGGATTCGGCGGAGGTGTTCGAAAATCTTCGAGAGAGATCGCTCCATGCTTGGCCGGCGGTTTGTAACTTTCACCGGTGTTGAGATGGCGCCGCTCGGCCCGAGAAGTCAGCAACGCGCCCAGAACGCGGTTCTCGGAGTCGAGCAGATAAACGTTGCCCCAGTGTGGAATGAGTTCGACAAGGCAAACGACGGATTCGGAGGAATTGTTTCCCACGAATTCGAGATGAAGAATTCGCTCGTCGAGGTTCTTTGAGATTTCGTGGAGTTGCTTTCCCGTGATCCACTTGCGCAGCAGGGAAACAAAAGCCGATGGAGTTTGGTTAGCCGAACTTTTCCTTGTGAGGAAGCACAGCGGCGGCTCGGCGAGATCGAAGATCAGGCGATGAGAAGCGCGCCCCGAGAATTCCAGAGCCGTCGTGAAGGGACCAACTTGAAGCGCCTGAACGCAATACTGCCGCAGCAGGAGCGGCTTCAGTTCTTTGACGAGCGCCTGTAGAACCAAATTGTCCATGGGGACGGAACTCGGAGAACTCACCGCGAACGCATTCGCGCTCGCCTCGCCGCGAAGAGACTACGTATCGGATCGCTTCAGCGTCACTTCGTCTGCGGCGTCGCGTCTTTCTCGTGAACCGGATAAGTGCGCGACATGCGGTCGTGCCAAGCCAGGGCGTCCTCGTCGAAAAGAATCCAGAGAAATCCCAGCAATAAGGATCCCGAGGATACCAGGTAACCGAACGTTCGCACTGCCACTTCCCAAAGGCTGGGCGTCTCCCCGGCGAAATTCACTAGAACCAATCCCTGGCGTCTCATGCCGAGAGTCCGGCGCATCAAAGCGGTGAAGAAGAGGAGATAGAGAAGAGCGAGAGCCACCGCGACGGCAAGCCCCATCGCCAGCGAGCGCGGAACCGGCCGCACCGGCCAGTTCATGGCGCGAGCAATCCCGATGACCGGAAGAAAGCAAAGCGCCTCCACCAGAAAAATGATCCAAAGATCATACATCCCCGCGAGGAAACGGGCGCGTGAGGAAGCCGCGGGAATGGGAAGACCGATTCGGTCCGCCTCCCGCAACTTGTCGTGCGCAGAACCGGACGCCTCGAACAGAAGCGATTGCTGAAAAAGTTCAGAACGACGCGGCGACTGCCGCTGTTGCTTGATTCGCTGCACCGAAACGGGCAGCTCGAATCCTTTGGGTTTGTCCGGGAAAAATTCGGGGCTTGCCTCGCGAACCGCTGTTGGCGGCCGCGTGGGAAGATCGAAAGGCTCTGCCGCGAGAGACTCTTGCCGCCGCGGCTTCAAATCCAAATCGAACGGGGAATCTTCGTGCAGTGATTCGTCAGAAGGAGCCGGGGCTTTAGGAAACTTAGTGCTGAGTTGGTCTCCCTCGGGATGCACCGCCTCAGGCGTCGGAGTCGGCGCGACCGCCTTGGGGAGATCCAGTTCGATATTCGGAACGGCGGGAGTGGGTTGGATTTTGAAGAT
>CAZIDA010000486.1:0-3071 GCA_964537865.1 uncultured Acidobacteriota bacterium | reverse complement strand
TCCGGGCGCTGAACTCTCGGTGTCCTCTCGAGATTATCAACGTCCACAACCCAAGGAGAACCCAAAATGAACGAATCAGCCTTCAATCAGCGCCGCATGATTCTGCGGATCCTGGCGCTCTTGTGCATTTCCATGATGGTGCTCTTCTTCTCTTCCCTGAACCTGGACGCGCAATCGGCCCCCGCCAGCGGAAGTCTCGAAGGAACGGTGATGGACTCGAGCGGCGCCGTTGTGCCGGGCGCTCAAGTGAGCGTGAAGAATGAACAGACCGGTGTGGCGTCCTCTCAAACCGCGGACGGCGCCGGGCATTTCATTTTTCTTTACCTTCCGCCGGGAAAATATGAACTCTCCGTTCAAAAGAGCGGATTTCAGCAGTCGATCATCAAAGACATCGCGGTGAGCGTTGGAACCACGGTCACCACGCATCCAGCACTGGCCGTGGGACAAATGCAAACCTCCGTCAATGTCAGCGCCTCCGCCACCCAGGTGGACACCTCGCAATCGTCTTTGGGCGACGTGGTGGGGCAACAAAGCATCGGCGCGCTGCCTTTGAACGGAAGAAACTTCACCGACTTCACGCTTCTGACTCCCGGGGCCACGACCGACGGCGACTTCGGCATGGTCAGCTTCAACGGCATCGCCGGGAATTTCAATAACTACAGCGTCGATGGCGCCAACAACAACAACGCCTTTTTTGAACAGCAGATCGGACGCACCAGCATTCCGTTCCAATTCAGCGAAGACGTGGTCCAGGAATTTCAAGTGACCAGCACCGGATTCACGGCGGAGTTCGGACAAGCCGGCGGCGGGCTCGTGAACACGGTGACCAAGAGCGGCGGCAATCAAGTGCACGGCGACGCCTATTACTACCTCTTGGATTCCGCGTTCAACGCCAACGATTCGATCAACAATCGCGAGGGAATTCCCAAGCCGCACAACCGCCGCCAGCAATTCGGCGTCAGCGTGGGCGGACCGATCATTCGCGACAAGCTTTTTTATTACGGCAATTATGAAGGACAGGTGCGCAATGAGCCGCTGACCGTGAATAACGCGCCCGCCTTGGTGGGGTTGCCTCCCAACTTCTTCTCGCAATATCCGGACATCGCCAAGGCGGTTCAGGCGGCCTCCGGCTCCTTTGCGCGAAGCTTCAATCAGAACACGGCTTTCTTCAAGGTGAATGGGTTGTGGGGTCAACGCAACACCTTCAGCGCCACCTACAATTATCAGCGCTTCCGCAGTCCCCACGGCTATTTCAACACGCCCACTTCCACGGGAGACGGATTGTCGCTCACCGACGGGGCCACCAGCCAGTTCTTTCAATTCACGCTGCAAACCGCCTTCAATCCGCGGACGGTGAATGAATTCCGCTTCCACTTTGGAAACGACACCCATCTTGACTTGCCGGCCTCGCCGGCCACCGTCGCCACGACGACGATTCAGAATCCCGACACCGGATTCGTCTTCGGCGGCAACCGCTTTCAGCTCTCCACCGGCGACCGGCGCTATGAGCTGGCCGACAATTTCACTCACGTCGTCGGACGGCATACGCTGAAGGCCGGGGTCGATATCAACATCAACCACGACACGGACTACTTCGTTTACGGGCCCAAAGGCGAGTATCGCTTCGGCAGTCTGGCCGATGTAGCCACCGGGGCGTTTGAGCTGTACCTACAATCGTTCGGTCAATACACCGATGTGATCACATCTCCCACCTATTCCGTCTTCGCCCAGGATCAATTTCGAGCGACGCCGCGGCTGACATTGAATTATGGATTGCGGTACGACCTCCAAGTGCTCCCGCAGCCTCCGGTGTGCAATCCGGCCTTCACGATGACGTGCACCATTCCGTACGGTAAGAAGAATTTCGCGCCGCGGTTCGGCTTTGCGTATTCCCTGGACGCCCAAGGGACCACCGTCGTGCGCGGCAGCTTCGGGTTGTTCTATGCCCAGGAAGACTTGCTGGACGTCTCTCACGTCACGGTTTCGAACGGGGTTTCGCAGCAGTTCCTGGTGGTGGTGGGGCCGGGCTTTGGCAACAACAATCCCATCGTGACTTATCCGAACAGCCTGACGTCGTTTCCCAGCGGCGCGGGAGGGACTCCTTCGTTGGGAGTCTTTGCGACGAACTTTCGCAGCCCCTATGTGGAGCAAGCGAACCTCCAGGTGGAGCATCAATTCGGCGCTCATACCACTTTGAGCGTGGGATATGTGTACTCTCACGGCTTGCGTCTGCTCGGCAATTCCAATGGAGTCACGCGTCAGGCCAACGGGAATCTCGGCGTCGACATCAACCTGGTCCCGCCGGAACTGCAACCGGCCTTTGGCGGCTCCTTTACCACCGACACCGTGACTCTGCCGAATGGAAATTCGTACGTCGTTCCGGACTTCGAAGCCATCGACGGGTTGGTGAATCCCAATTTCGGTCCGATCAACATCATCGACAACACCGGCAAGTCGATCTATCACGGCATGGTGGTTTCGCTCCAACACAGCAGCCGGCAGTTTTTCACCGCCGTCTCCTACACGCTTTCGAAGACCATCGATCAAGGGACGGGCTACTTCAATCAATTTGATTTGCGTTCGGAACGGGGCCTCTCGCAATTGGATCAGCGTCACCGATTCGTGCTGAGCGGTTCGTGGTCGCCGGTGTATCGTCCGCTCAGGGACTTCACGTTCGCGGGGGTGGTGACCCTGGCGAGCGGCCGTCCTTACACCGCCGTGTTTGACACGCCGCAACTGAACTTCTCCGTGGTGCCGGGCGAGGGTTACAATTCTTTCACCGGGCCGGGCGTGGCCGACGTCGATTTCAGCATTGCTCGCGTGTTCAAGCTCAGCGAGCGAATGTCGCTGAAGGTGATGGCGGAGAGTTTTGACATTTTCAATCACGCCAACTACCAGCAAAACACCGTCGACAACGTGCAGTACACCACCACGCAATTGTCCGACAACGCCGGCAATGCGCTGCCGGTGTGGACGGCGTCGCCGAATCCGGATTTTGGCGCCCCGCTGGCCGTGGTGCCGCGCTACGGCTCGCGCAGCTTCCAGTTCTCGGCGCGATTCAACTTTTAGAA
>CAZIDA010000485.1:0-3072 GCA_964537865.1 uncultured Acidobacteriota bacterium | reverse complement strand
CTCTCGAAGATGATCGAGGCGGCCAAATATATGGACGAAATCTTCTGGCGCCAGAGTTCTCGCGAGGCCCTGAAGATTCGCCGGCAGTTGGAACAATCTCGGAGTCCCAGCGACCGCGACCTGCTTCGTTATCTGAGAATTCATTACGGGCCCTACAACCGCATCGATGAGTTCCGTCCCTTCATCGGAACACGACAGAAACCTTTGGGGGCCGGAATGTATCCCGACGATTTGACGAAAGAAGAATTTCTGGCCTATGAAGCCGCTCATCCGGAAGATCGGGCGGATCTGGAAAGTCCCTGCACGGTGATCAAGCGCGAGGGCGATCGCCTGCGGGCCATCCCGTACCATGTCGAGTATGAGTCGCTGCTGAAGCCGGCGGCGGCGGCGCTTTGCGAAGCCGCGGAGAGCGCCCCCTCGGAGTCGTTGAAGAAATATTTGTTGAGCCGCGCCCAGGCTTTGCTCTCCGACGATTTTTTCGAAAGCGATTGCGATTGGATCGATCTCGAAGATCCCGTTTTCGATCTCGTGATCGGCCCGTACGAAGTTTACGAAGACAAGCTCATGGGCATCAAGGCGACATACGAGGGCGTCGTCATGGTTCGCGATGAGGCTGCGAGCCGAAGCCTGCAGGTCTACCTCAGCCACTTGCAGGAGTTGGAAAGAAATTTGCCGATCCCGGACGCTTGGAAGCAGTTGAGCCGGACGCTCACTTCGCCAATGAGCGTGGTCGTCGACGTCTATCGCGGCGGGGATATTCGCGCCGGCTACCAAGCCGTGGCCTTTGTGCTGCCGAATGATCCGAAAGTGCGCGAGGCCAAAGGCTCCAAGAAAATCTTTCATAAGAATTTCTTGGACGCGCGGGTGAATCAGGTGATCAAACCGCTGGCGCGCGAGCTGTTGGTTCCGGAACAAGCGCCGCTCGTTACCGATGAGGGCTTCTTCAATTTTGTCGTCATGCACGAGTTGTCCCACGCCCTGGGACCCAATTACACCGTGGCTCAAGCTGACCCGGCGCCCATGAACAAAGCGTTGGGATCGCATTACACCGGGATTGAAGAAGGGAAAGCCGACATTGTGGGCTTGCACAGCTTGAACTATTTCATCGACCGCGGCGTCATCGACGCCAAGCGGGAGCAGGAACATTATGTTTCTTACTTGGGCGGCCTGCTGCGCACGATTCGGTTCGGCGTCGAGGAAGCGCACGGCCGCGCCAGTCTCTTCGAGTTTGCGTTTCTCCGGAAGGAAGGCGCCATCGAGTACGATTCCGCGCGGGAGCGTTTTGCAGTGAACTTCAAAGTCTGCCGAGAATCCATCAAGAAGCTCGCGAACCTATTTATGACGGTGGAAGCGGAGGGCAACGCGGCCAAGGCGGAGGAGCCTTTGATGCAATACGGCCAATGCTCGCCCGAATTGAAGAAGGCTCTCGACCGCTGCGCGCATGTGCCCATTGAATTCGAACCGGTGTTTTTGATGAACTGAGTCGTTGATCGGGAATTGCGGAACTCTTCGCATTCCCACCCTGGGATTTTGTGAATGGCCGCGCCGGTAAAACCTCATTATCGAATTGCCGTTGGAATTGTGGAACGCGGCGGAAAGATCCTGATTTCTAAAAGAAGACCCGACACGCATCAGGGCGATCTCTGGGAATTCCCTGGAGGCAAAGTGCGTGCGGGAGAATCGCCGGAACAAGCCGTGGTTCGCGAGATGCGCGAGGAGTTGGGCGTCGGCGTCCGCGTGGATCGGCTTTATGCGCGGGTGGAGCATGAATATCCCGACCGCGCCATCGAACTGCTTGCTTACCGCTGTGTTTTGGAAGAGGGCAAACCCACCCCCATCCATTGCGCCGCCTGCGAATGGGTGGCGCTCGCTGGCCTCAACCGATTTTCTTTTCCCGAAGCCAATCAAACCATCGTCAAACGCTTGAGCGTGGAAGGCATTCGATAAAGATTCCCGTCCCTCGAACCTTTAAGTTCCTCCTCTTTCTCACAATCACCAGTCCAACATCCAGGGCGCTCTGCCCTAAAAATAGCTTTGGTAGCCCCGGCCGTTCTTTAGGCCGGGGGCTTTTGGCTGCCGTGCCGGAGGGCCGCGAAGGATATCATTCTCATGCCCTTGCGCCCGCCGATGGCCCATGAGCGACTGCGGTGAGCGTTCCATCGAGGGAAGACGGAAAGAATCGTTGTTTGTCCTGAGTCGTTTGTTTATAATCCAGATCAAAGAACAAAATTTGGAAGTGGGGATTATGAAGAATCCTTCAACGCTTGGGGAACTCAAGCAATCGCCCTATGCCGACGAATTGTCGGCAAAGCGCACCGTGAAAGACGAGATGCGCGCGAATTTGCTTCGCCAGATGGAAAAGAACGAACCGCTGTTTCCGGGCATCATCGGTTACGACGACACCGTCATTCCGCAGATCGCCAACGCCATTCTCTCCCGCCACAACATGATTTTGCTGGGCCTGCGAGGACAGGCGAAGAGCCGCATCCTCCGAGCGTTGACCTCGCTGTTGGACGAAGCGATGCCGGTGGTCGAAGGTTGCGAGATCAACGACCATCCGCTGCGGCCGCTCTGTCACGCGTGTCGCATGAAGATTGAGGAGATGGGCGACAAAACCCCGGTGACATTTCTTTCACGGGAGGGGCGGTATGTGGAGAAGCTGGCCACGCCGGACGTCACCATCGCCGACATGATCGGCGACGTCGATCCGATTCGGGCCGCGCGATCCGGCCTGCAGCTTTCCGATGAACTGACCATGCACTACGGCCTGCTGCCTCGCGCCAATCGCGGCATCTTCGCCATCAACGAGCTTCCCGATCTCGCGGGGAAAATTCAGGTCGGCTTGTTCAACGTTCTTCAAGAAGGCGACGTGCAGATCAAGGGTTATCCCATCCGGCTGTTGCTCGACGTGGCGATGGTGTTCACGGCGAACCCGGAGGATTACACGGCCCGCGGAAAAATCATTACGCCGCTCAAAGACCGCATCGGCAGCGAGATTCGAACGCACTATCCGGCGACGCTCGAACTGGGAATGGCCATCACGCAGCAGGAGGCGTGGTTAAGACGTTATCC
>CAZIDA010000484.1:0-3100 GCA_964537865.1 uncultured Acidobacteriota bacterium | reverse complement strand
TGACCTGAGGCCGCAATCCGCTTGAAGTCCTTCGCCTCGATCTTCTCACTTCAATTGCCCATCCCGCCTCCGGCCCGTAGATTTCATCGACTCCCTTTCTGAACTCCCGAAATCCTTGTTATAATTGCGGCGTCAGGAAAGACGAATGTGGTTGTCAGCAGGCGCGAGATGTCGTCGGCCATTCCGACGGCCGCGACGCTCGTTTGATTCTCATCCATGATCGCCATCGAAATTCAGGGTCTCACCAAAGATTATCAGGCCGGTTTCTGGCGCCGGCGAAGAGTGCGCGCCTTGGACCATCTCAACTTGAGCGTGAACCAAGGAGAGACGTTTGGTTTTCTCGGGCCCAACGGCGCCGGCAAGACCACCACGCTAAAGCTTCTGATGCGCCTGATTTTTCCCACCTCCGGGCGCGCCGAAATCTTGGGCCGTCCGTTCGACGACATCGCCATGCACCAGCGCATCGGGTATCTTCCCGAGAATCCCTATTTCTACGATTACCTAACGGCCGAAGAGTTCTTGATGTATTCCGCGCGCCTTTTTGGTTTGAGCCGCCAGGCGGCGGCCGGGCGCGTTGACGATCTTCTTCGCGTGGTCGGCCTCACGGAAGCGCGACGCTTGCAGTTGAGAAAATTTTCGAAAGGCATGTTGCAGCGCGCCGGGATTGCGCAAGCGCTGATCAACGATCCGGAGATCGTCTTTCTCGATGAGCCGATGTCGGGACTCGATCCCATCGGGCGCCGGGAAATTCACGACATGATTTTGAAGCTGCGCCGCGACGGCAAGACGGTTTTCTTTTCTTCGCACATTCTTCCCGACGTGGAGGCGCTGTGCGACCGCGTCGGCATCCTGTTTCGCGGCCAGCTCAAAGGTTGCGGGCGGCTGGATGAATTGTTGACGCAAGACTCGTCGGCCATGGAGTTGGTGGTGGGCCATTTCGACGCGGCGCTTGAAAGCCTTCTTTCATCCCTGGCAACGGACGTTCAAATCGCCGGCAACATCCTGCGCGCAAAACTCGCGGACCAAGAGGCCCTCTATCGGGCCCTCGACGCGGTGCGCCAACACGGCGGCCATGTGCTGCACGTCCTTCCGCTCAAAGAGTCTTTTGAAGATTATTTCGTCAAGCTGTTCACGCCGGAAACTTCCGGACCTCGGTCATGATCAAAATTCTCGCGATTGCGGAAAACACTTTCAAAGAAGCTATTCGAGACAAGATTCTCTACAGCCTCATTCTCTTTGCGCTGCTCATGATCGGCAGCTCGCTCATCCTGGGCATGATCTCCATCAACATCGAGACCAAGGTGACGCTGGACGTGGGTCTGAGCGCCATGTCGGCCATCGGCGCCGTCATCGCCATCTTCATCGGCATCAATTTGGTGCACAAGGAAGTCGACAAGAAGACCTTGTATTCGATTCTGGCCAAGCCCGTCGAGCGAACGCAGTTCATCCTGGGAAAATTCTTTGGACTGGCGTTCACGCTGCTGGTGAATCTGCTGATCATGGTGGCGGGCTTGGTGGCGGTGTTGGTGTATTTGAGACACGGATTTTCGGGCGTCCACGGCAGCCTGTTTGCCGCCGCCTTCCTCATCTTTCTGCAATTGCTGCTGATCACCGGCATCGCGCTGGTCTTCTCCTCGTTCTCCACACCGGCGCTCTCGGCGATGTTCACCTTGGCTCTTTACTTCATCGGGCAATTCAATGCCGACATCAAGCACTTCGGCGTCATGTCAAAGAACGGCTTGCTCGAAGGGGTGACGGCGTGCCTTTATTATTTGTTGCCGAACTTCGGGAATTTCAACGTCATTGCCGGCGCGTCGCACGGGAAACCGATCGCGGGCGCGCTGCTGCTGAACGACGTGGCCTATTCCGCGGTGGTCTTGGCGATTCTCCTGAGCGCCTCGGCGTTGATCTTCAGCCGGCGGGATTTGAAATAGGTGTAGTGGGTCAGTTTCAAGGGTGGCACAGGCCTCTGGCCTGTGGTTCACGCGCAGGATGCGCGTGTCACCTTCAAACTGACCCACTACCGAAATAGGTGTCTAGAGTGTCCATGCTCCGCAAATCCACTTCCTGGTTTCTGGTCATTCTGCTGTTCGGATATTTGGCCGTCTTTTTCTTGCAGCGGCGAATTGACCGGACCATTGGAGAATACCATCAGACCGAAGACATTCTCTTCCTGCCTTCAGGAAAAGTAGTGAAGAAGCTCTCCCTGGGCTACGCGAGTTTGATGGCGGACATCTATTGGATTCGCGCGATTCAGTATTACGGGGGCGGCCGGATCATGGATCCGAATCGGAACTTCGATTTGCTGGCGCCGCTGCTCAACATCACCACCACGCTCGATCCTTCGATGATTCCGGCGTATCAATTCGGCGCGGTGTTTTTGAGCGAGCCGCCTCCGATCGGGGCGGGGAATCCGCAAGCGGCCATTCGTCTTCTCGACAAAGGCATCGCGGCCAATCGCGAGACTCCCGATCTCTACTTGAGCCTCGGTTTCGTCTATTACTGGCAACTCAAGAATTACAAGGAAGCGGCGCAGGTGTTTTTGGAAGGCGCGAAGTATCAGAAGGGAAGGCCGTGGCTGAGAAATTTGGCCGCGTACACGTTGATGCGAGGCGGGGATCGGAGCACGTCGAAATATTTGTGGGAACAAATCTACGAAACTTCCGAGAACAAACGCGCCAAGGAAAATGCCCTGGCGCACCTCTTGGAGTTGCGGGCGGAAGACCAAATGGAGGCGCTCCGCCGCGTGGTCGACCGCTTCAAGAAGGAGAACGGGCGCTTTCCGCGGAGCTTCGTGGAGTTGGCGACGAGAGGTTACTTGCGGGGCATTCCGTTGGATCCGACGGGCGCGCCCTATCGGCTCGATGCGGAGAGCGGCAAAATCATGGTCTCCGCCGACACCAAATTGCCGATCCCTCCAAAGTAAAAGCGCCTGTCATCTTCCACTTGTAACCTTCACTCCGTCGTCGTCGTCGATTATCAGGAACGTCGATCCATTCGCCAAGCATCATCCCGCGGTTGCGTCATTTCCATCTTTCCAACGACGGCGCTTCCGGGTTTGGTGTGCGCATCCCACAGGGAGTCAGCGCCGTAGTGGATG
>CAZIDA010000483.1:0-3111 GCA_964537865.1 uncultured Acidobacteriota bacterium | reverse complement strand
AGGTATTCATGAAACCAGCTTACCCACGCATCCTGACGATCAATGGCGGCTCGTCGAGCATCAAGTTCGCTCTGTTCGAGGCTGGCGACTCGGTCCAAAGAATTCTGGAGGGCGCGATCGAGCGTATCGGAGTACCGGAAGCAATCTTGCGGGTGAAAGGCCTGGACCAGGCGGACAACTTCTCGCGTTCAGTGACGGCGCCGGATCACACGGCGGCGGTGGGAGCTCTGATGGATTGGATCGAGGAACGAATTGGTCTCAGCGCGTTGACCGCAGTGGGGCATTGTGTGGTGCACGGTGGACCGAAGTACAGCGAGCCTCAGCGAATTACTACGGAAATGATCGCGGAGTTACACGATCGCAGTCCATTCGATCCGGAGCATTTGCCGGAGGAGATCCAGCTTACAGAGGCGTTTCATCGCCGGTTTCCCGACCTGCTCCAGGTGGCATGCTTCGACACAGCCTTTCACTATGAACTGCCGCGCGTGGCTCAGATGCTGCCGATCCCTCGCCGCTACGAAGCGGAAGGGGTGCGACGCTACGGGTTTCACGGCTTATCGTACGCCTTTCTGATGGAAGAATTGGCCCGCCTTGCCGGAGCGGAAAAGGCGCAGGGCCGGGTCGTACTTGCCCATCTCGGAAATGACGCGAGCCTGGCGGCAGTGCGTGACGGGAAATCTATAGACACAAGCATGAGTTTTACGCCGGCAGCCGGTATACCGATGAGTACCCGTTCGGGTGATCTCGACCCGGGGCTGGTATGGTATCTGACGCGCAGTGAAAAGATGGACGCGAAGCAGTTCAATGAGATGGTGAATTTCCATTCCGGATTGCTCGCCATGTCAGAGACCGGCTCTGACATGCGAGACTTGCTCGACCGTGAAACGAAAGACGTGGGGGCGGCCGAAGCGGTGGCTCTGTTTTGTTATCAAGTCAAGAAATGGATAGGTGCATTCGCGGCAGCGTTGGGCGGACTCGACACAGTGGTGTTCGCCGGCGGCATCGGAGAGAATGCGCCTGCTGTACGTGCCCGGATTTGCGACGGGCTCGGATTCCTTCGGCTCGAACTCGAAGACAAACGTAATGCGGGGAACGAGGGCATGATTTCTACGGTGACCAGCCGGGTTACGGTCCGGGTCATTCGCACGGACGAAGAAAGCATGATAGCCAAGATGGTCTGCCGCGTTCTCGGTCTTGGCAAAGAAAGGACAATTGAATGATGAATACGGAAACTCTCTCCCAGGAATTACTCAATAAGATTGATGCCTACTGGCGGGCCGCGAACTATATCTCAGTCGGCCAGATTTATCTTTACGATAATCCGCTTTTGAAGCGGCCGCTGACCCTCGCGGATGTGAAGCACATGCTGCTCGGACACTGGGGCACGACCCCCGGGCAGAACTTCATCTATGTGCACTTGAACCGGGTGATAAAAAAATACGATCTTGATCAGGTGCCGCTCTCCGACCCGGCAACCCATGCCGAACATCTCAAGATGCTGGAAGACTGGCTTAGGAGCTACCGGCCTGAGGAACTCTTCGATGAGCAGGGGCGCCTGAGGCCGGAACTAGCAGAACTTGCGCCCAAGGGTGAACGGCGCATGAGCGCGAATCCACACGCAAACGGCGGCATGCTGCTCCGCGACCTGCGGATGCCGGATTTCCGCGACTACGCCATCGACGTGCCCTCACCGGGAGCACCCGGCATGGGCGACACGTATGTGCTCGGGCGTTTTGTGCGGGATGTGGTGAAGCTGAACAGTGAGCAGCGAAATTTCCGGGTCTTCGCCCCGGACGAGACGCTCTCCAACCGTCTCGAAGCCGTCTTCGAAGTGACCAAGCGCCAATGGGAAGGCTCGACCGTCCCGAACGACGAGTATCTTGCGCCGGAGGGGCGAGTGATGGAGATGCTCAGCGAGCACCAAAGCGAGGGCTGGCTGGAAGGCTACCTCCTCACAGGTCGGCATGGACTCTTCAATTGTTATGAGGCGTTCATTCATATCGTCGACTCGATGTTCAACCAGCATGCTAAGTGGCTGAAGGTAACGTCGCACCTGCCGTGGAGGCGAAAGATCGCCTCGTTAAACTACCTCCTGGCCTCGCATGTCTGGCGCCAGGACCACAACGGCTTCACGCACCAGGACCCGGGTTTTATCGACCATGTCGTGAACAAGAAGGCTGAGGTCGTCCGCGTCTATCTTCCGCCGGATGGCAACTGCCTGCTGTCTGTGATGGATCATTGCCTGCGCAGCCGCCATTACGTCAACGTCGTGATCGCGGGCAAACACCCGGCTCCGCAGTGGCTCACGATGGACTCTGCAGTCAAGCACTGCGCCCAGGGCATCGGAATCTGGCAGTGGGCCAGCAATGACCAGAAGGCTTCGCCCGACGTTGTCATGGCTTGCTGTGGAGATGTGCCGACGCTGGAGACCCTCGCCGCCGTCTCCATTATGCGCGAGCATCTGCCGCAACTGAAAATCAGGGTTGTCAACGTCGTCGACCTGTTCAAACTGGAGCCTCAAACCGAACATCCGCACGGCCTCTCCGACACGGATTTCGACGAACTCTTCACAAAGGACAAGCCAGTCATCTTTGCCTTCCACGCTTACCCGTGGCTGATCCACCGGCTGACTTACCGACGCACTAACCACGACAATATTCATGTCCGGGGCTATAAAGAAGAGGGCACTATCACCACGCCTTTCGATATGACGGTAATGAACGAGATGGACCGCTTCCACCTCGTGATGAACGCCATCGATCGTCTTCCGCAGACCGGCGATAAGGGCATCTACCTGAAACAGCAGCTCAAGGACAAACTGATCGAGCACAAGCAATACATCGACAAGCACGGCGAAGACTTGCCCGAAATCCGGAACTGGAAGTGGGGTGGGGGATGAATAATGAAAGAAAAATCAATACGTACACCTCAATCCCGACGCGCTGCCGATCGATGAACTTCACGACCGCGGCTGCCGGATTGAGCCAATCACAAAGGAGAAGATAATGAAGATCCAAATTAACACAGACCACAATATCGTAGGTCACGAGGCGCTGATTGCTGAGATCAGCGGAAAAGTAGAGAGCGCCCTGAGTCGATTCAGTACTCACA
>CAZIDA010000482.1:0-3139 GCA_964537865.1 uncultured Acidobacteriota bacterium | reverse complement strand
GGGACAAAAACGAGTTCGGCTGAACTGCTTGGTCATTCTCTGCCCTTGAGTAGTCGCCGCGGCAACCATGTGGAACTGCTCCGAAAATGGCCGGCGATTCTCTGCTTAGCAAGCTTCGAAAATCTTGTTTTTCCAGCAAGATTTTCATGTGGCAACGATTTGACCACGAGTCCGCCTCGGCGGATTGCGGCGCCAGGCCGCTCTGCGCTACCTCTGCGCCTCGGCGGTGAATGGCCATTTCCGGAAGCGAATCATCTTCTGGTCCTTGGGTCCGCCCTCTCACTGACGGATACGGAAATTACCTGAGAACGCGCAAGAGTCCATCGTGTGGGCAGCTATCCTTCTCCCGGTGAGGATCGTTTGACCTTTATCGGTTAACTACCAACTACTTCTGTCTCAAGGCATCGCCCGCTATATTGACCAGCGCTGTGAGCCGTCTTTGTTTATCTTGAATCCCATTGGCTCGAGCGATGGCGTCGTCGAAGTTCATCATCGCCAACGTGCTCAAGAGTGTTCGGAAGAGCGATTCGGATGAGCGGAACCGCTCCGGCGCGACTTTGCCGATTTGCGGATTCAATTTCCTCTCATTCTCTTCCTCCGCCAGTTGGTCGACCAGTTTGAAAGCCTCCGTGAGCAATTTTTGGGCGCGTTCCTCATCGAAAAGGAGGAAACCGCGAGCCAGAATGTTGTCGCACTCCGCTCGATCATAAGGATCAGAAAGCTTGTCGGTGGCGGAGGCGGCGTCGCTGAGCAAGCTCTTGGCCTTTTCCGGATCGGTCTTAAAGATGGCCGTGGCAATGCCGGCCATGGCTCGGATGCGATAGGGACCCGGCGCGAGCGACTCCATCCGATCCAGCGCCGCGTTCGGATCGCTCCTCGCCAATCCGGCGATTTGGGCTGCCTCATATCCCTTCTCGGCGCGCGCTCGCGTGGCTGCCATCCTGGCATTGAACTCCGAGGGCGGTTGCGTTGAATGGGCCGGCGCATTTCTATTGATCAGCGTCGTGGTCGAATACGTGAATTCCCTCGGCGGCGGTTGCGATGAAGATGGAACTTGAGTTTTATTCGTTGTCTGATTTTGAGCTGGAGGCTGAGCTGGAGGCGTCATCGAATACTGGCTGAAACCGCCCACTTCTCTTCCCGTCATAGGCGCCTGAAAGGCTCGACTCGCAGAGTACTTCTCTTCAAGCATTTTGGCTCGCTCCGGATTCAGTCGTTGGACGAGCGGGATCACTTTAGCAATGGCAAAGTCGCGAAGGCCGCCATAAGAAGTCTTCGTTTTCCCATCGAAGGTCTCCATCTTGAAATCCAAGCCGGGCGGATGTTCTCCCAAGTAATCGATGGAACTCAAGATCAAGTCCACGGCCTGACCCGTGAGAGCCCGATTCAAATCGAACAGGTTGGAGACCATGTCAATGAAATCAATGAAGGCTTGACCGTCGGAAGCGGTCTTGTCAAATTGGCGGATCGCCTCGATGTAGAGAATCTCGGCAAGGTCCGGCCTCTTCCTTTGAAGCGCCACCGCCATTGGAACGACCAGAGTATCCAAACACTGGTCTCGCTCCATTT
This sequence comes from uncultured Acidobacteriota bacterium, assembly GCA_964537865.1. GTDB lineage: Bacteria > Acidobacteriota > Terriglobia > JAIQFV01 > JAIQFV01 > CAZIDA01. The sequence continues at coordinate 1,570 of CAZIDA010000482.1, read as the reverse complement.
CCTTGCGGACGATTCCATAGGCGCGTTCGGGATCCTTGTCCGTCAGGAAGACAAGAATGGACCCGATAGTGTTAGGTCGCTGGCATTCGTCGACCATCGATCCCGGCTTCGGTTCAATTCGAAGCGCCAGCTTGAGCGCCGTTTCCGGATCGATGCCAGTGACCATCCGCGCGATGTTGCTTTGAGCCACGGCGCGTGTTTCTCCGATCCCCGAACTTCCGTTTTCCGGGATGGCGTTGAAAGCTTGCTCATAGATGAACAGTCCCCGCTCACGGTCAATCTGAACCATCCTCTGAGCAATGTTCAGCAGCAGCGGAAGCTTGACATTGGGATCGCTCTCAAGAGCTTCTTCATAGCATTGGTTGAGAATGTTCTGAGCTTTCTTCCTTCTCACAGCCACCGGATCGGACGGAGCAGAAGCCTTTGCGCCTTTCACTTCAGCCGGCTTCGCGGTTTGCCCAGCGGTCTGATCGGCGGCTTTCCGTGCAGGGTCTTGACTGATTGGATGCGCAGACCCAGCGAGCGTTGGCGCAGCAAATAGAAACAGGCCGGCAAAGCACGACACTTCTAGAGTTGAGATCATCAGTCGTAGGTTCTTCATAAAACCTCCAACGGGGGGAAGATTAGAAATCAACTCGTAAGACGATGAGGTTACTCAAAAAGTCGGACGAAAGATAATCGGAAAATATAGTGACAAAAAATGGCCCGCGGTGCTCAGAACGCACCGCGGCTACCCGAGCCGATCTGCGATTGGGGTTTTCCCCAGCGTCACTACATTTCATCTTCCTCAATAATTTCTCAACAGCCAAAATTCCAAAATCTAGATTCCAAGCACCAAACAAAATCCAAATTTCAATTGGCAAAAGCCTGGTTTCATTTGCTCCTTTGAAACTTGATCATTGGTATTTGTTTGGTACTTGGAGTTTGATTGTTGGAATTTTGTTTTTCACTCGAATTCACGTTCTCCAAACTCCCGGAATCGTCTGACCGCAGAACCGGCATTTACCCTTGACCACGTGGTTCGCGAGAATCGCAAAGCCGCGCCGCTCCATGAGAAGCTTACGGCAATGGTGGCAGTAAGTATTCTCGGCGTCGTTCGCCGGAACGTTTCCGATATAGACGTACTGCATTCCCGCGTTCATGGCAATCTGGCGCGCTTGTTCGAGGACGCCGATCGGCGTTAGCGGAAGTTGCGTCAGCTTGTAGAGCGGAATGAATCGTGAGAAATGAAGCGGGCATTCCGCCAACCCGTTCGCTGCCAGCCAATCACTCATCTGTTTGATTTGGTCGAGCCGGTCGGTCCAACTCGGGATCACCAAATTGGTAATCTCCAACCACACGCCTTGCTGCTTCAGCGTCTTCAGCGTTTGAAGGATCGGTTGCAGGCTTCCATCGGAAAGGCGAGAGTACGTCTTCTCGTCGAAGCACTTCAAATCGATGTTGGCGGCGTCGAGGTGTCGGCACAACGTGCGGAGCGGCTCTTCGTTGATGTAGCCGTTCGACTTGAAAACATTCTTGATGCCTCGCGCGCGCGCCAGCTTGGCGGTGTCGTAAACATACTCGTAGAAAC
>CAZIDA010000481.1:0-3145 GCA_964537865.1 uncultured Acidobacteriota bacterium | reverse complement strand
GGGTACTAATACGGCGTCCACAAAATAGGTTTGGGTAGCCGGGATTCGCCCGGTCTCGCTTGCGTCCCCGGATTTTCAAGGGATCGGCGAATCCCGGTCTTTGGCGCAATGCCCACTGATGGTTCGTCCGCAATCAAACGCTGGGCGCAGAGGCCTCGTCGAGACCACCGCTCGGCGGCGGCGTCACCGTGGTCGCCATGATGGCCGGCGCAAGACCGGGGGCGGGGCGAAGGTTTTCGTAGAGAATCACCTCACTGGAGAAAAACGTGAGGCGCACATACACTCTTGCCAAAATGAAAATCTGTTGGAGAAGGAAAACGGCGACCACCCATTTGCGCGTGTATTGCGGCAGCACGCTTTCCAGCGGGTTGTAAATGACAATGATGATGACGGCCAACAAGAGGCAGAGGAAATAGACGGCCGTCGTCTTTCCAAAATTCCTGAACACGAACTTGATGGAGCGAAATGCCGCCGCCACCGAAGAGCGGCTTTCGTCGACCACCATGCGCACCTTGGCGTAATCGAACACCATGTTAACGAGAAAGAACAGGTACGCCACCACCAACAGCTTTGCCCATCCCAGGAAGAGAACATACTTCTCGTGAGTCCAGTTTCGAGTCAACCGGTCCAATCCGGCGGTCAATCCGGCATTCACCGCCAGCACGAAGATCCCGTAGAAGATAAGCGCCACAATAAAGAGCCGGAAGAAGCGCCAAAAGAACATGCCGCATCCGCGGAAGAACGTCGAGGCGCTGAATCTTTTTTCGGCGCTCGAAAAAACGGCCAGCGTTCCTCCCGTCGTGAGAAGCGTCAACACCAGATAGACAATGCCCACGGCGATGAGGAGCATCAACATCAGCCCGCCGGCGCGAACATATTTGTAGCCGAGCTCGACTGCCAGATCCACGTTGAAGCGGTCGAACATCGGTCCGGCCATCAGGCTGTGATCCCACTCCGCGCTCAGCACGCGAAAAACCGGCAGGGCCGCAATCATCGCAAACAGTCCATTCATCAGCCAGAGAATGAACCACAACTTCTTATTGTGGCGCGCCGTGTAACGTCCTTGACGAAAAATCTCCCAAACAGTCATGATCGCATCCTCACGATTGGATCGGCGCAAAAGCCGACGGTGATTGCCGCATGATAACTTTCATCGACCACGTGAATTGCTTCCTCATACCAGCGACATCAAACTCATGAGCAAGTTCTGAACCCAGAACATGAATTTGGAGGTCCACTTCACGGCGGCGCCGTGATGCGCCTTCAATCGATAGCTATTGTTGCTGTAATTGAGATCGAGCAGATACTGTCGATTCGGATCCAAGACGGCGAATCGAATCTTGGTCGGCTTCAGAAAACGATATCGCGCCCATCGATCCTTGCCGTCAAAAACGGTTTGCCACTCTTCCCCATTCTCGAAGTACACGGCCACATCCACCGGCGCGATAACGCCACCCAGCCGGCGGACGGTCACTTCAGAGCGATACATCGCCTTTCCTTTGTCCTTCTTCTCAGTAGCCCTCTCTTCTTTCTTTCGATCCGCAGGGGTCACTTCGGTATGGCCGCCTGAAGGCGTGTCGTAAATGCCGAGCTTCACCCTTTCCTTCTCGCTGGTGGCGGAGTCGACGGCGTAATCCATGATGTCGCTGGAATGCACAAACTGATCGAAAAACCAGTTCATGTCGCGTCCGCTCACCTCGTTGACAACATTCTCAAAATCATTCGTACACGGATGCTTGAAGGACCAGCGCTCAAAATAAGTGCGCATCACTCGCGCAAACGTCTGTCGGCCCAGAATTCCTTCCAAGGCGCCCAAGGTGGTCGCCGTCCGCATGTAGGAATTGACGCCGTAGCTGGTCGAGTCGTAATAGCTCCAGGCGTTGCGAACGATGCTGTCACGCAGCGTGGACCCAAAGGTCAAGGAACGATTCAGCGTCTCATCCGTGTACCGGACCGATGAGAAAAGCCATCGCAACGGAATTCCCATCACATCGATGGAAGCCGTCGAAGGTCCATAAGCCGTATCGATCACCCGGGAGGTCGAGAACGTGGTGAAACCCTCATCCATCCACGATTCCTCAAACTCATTGCTCGCCACCATGCCGTAAAAATACTGATGCCCGAACTCATGAATCACCACTTCTTCCACGCCGCTGGGAGGCGGGGAAACGAGCCAATTGGTCCCGGCCGTAAACAGCGTGGGATATTCCATTCCCGCGGCGCCGCCGGCGTGATAAGCCGGATCCACAATCGTGATCGTGGGATAAGGATACTTGCCGTACCACAGACCATAATATTTCAGCCCATTCTCCACGGCCCGAAAATGACGATCGATTTGCGAAGCATGCTCCGGATGGATCAGCAGAATCATCTGCACGTTCTGCAATCGTATTTGATCGGGCGTTCGATCGAGCAGCTTGGCGGCGTCATCAATCTCCTTCTCCGTAACCATCTTGCCGGCGTCAAACGTTCGCACGACGCGGATGAAGGTGGGATCGGCGGTCCACGCAAAATCGATCACGTCGGCTTGCTCAAAAACATGTGTCGTGGTTCCGTCGTTGTTGGGATGATTCGACACCTCGACGCCCGTCGCGCCCACGACATAGTTTGACGGCACGGTGATCTCGACGTGATAGGCGCCGAAGTCCGCGTAGAATTCGCTGTTGGCGTGATACTGGTGGCAGTTCCACGCGCCCTGCGTGGCGTATCGCATTCCGGCGTGCTCGTACACGCCGATCTTGGGAAACCATTGGCCCACCATGTAAAAGTTGCCGAAATATCCGCTGCGCGCGAATACCTGCGGCAGCTTTGAATAAAAGTCGATGTGCAAGGTCACCGTGCTGTTGGGCTTCACCGGCTGCGGCAGCGTGACGGCCATGACCGTTTGATCGTCGGCATTGTCGTCGTCGGGATGAAGATATTTCATCGTCGGCTTCAGATCGAAGCCGGAATCCAGCTTGATGGAGCGGATGTCGATGTACCCCCACTTCCCTTTCGCGATGTGATCCCCGCGAAGCTGCCCGTACGACTCCCGCATGAAAGTCGACTTCTCGTTCTTGAAGGCATTCAAGTAAAGATGAAAACGCAGTTCGCTGACTTCGTCGGTCGAGTCGTTCAACCACGTCAACGTCTCACTGCCGATGAC
>CAZIDA010000480.1:0-3148 GCA_964537865.1 uncultured Acidobacteriota bacterium | reverse complement strand
GCGCGTCAGCGCCGGGGAAAGAAACGAGAGGCATTCAGCCCCAAAGGGGCGACAGACATCGGGAGGATGTTTCTCGTTAATCCCGGGACTCGAGATGACGTCCGCCATTCTGCGCGCCGGGCAGCGAATTAGAAAAGTTCTTGCTCAAATCGACAGCGTGGAAACGTCGACCACGGAGGGCACGCCGCTGACCACCACGAGTCCGGAATCGGTGACCAGATATTTTTTTCGATCTTCGTCGAGGTCGAATCCGATGGTGGTGTCGGGAGGGATGCGAACGTTCTTGTCGATGATGGTATTGCGGATGTGGGAGCGCCGTCCGATTTCGCAGCGGTCCATGATGATACAATTTTCGAGCGCGGACCAACTGTGCACGAACACATTGCGGCCCAGCACCGAGTCTTTCACGTGGCCCCCGCTGATGATGCAGCCCTCGGAAATGATGGAATCGATGGCGCTGCCGCGCCGGCCGTCTTCGTCGAACGCAAACTTGGCGGGAGGATCGTTGTAGTTTGCCGTCCGCAGCGGCCAGCGGGGATTGTACAAATTCAGCTCCGGATCGATGGCCCGCAGATCCATGTTGGCGGCAAAATAAGCGTCGAGCGTTCCGACGTCGCGCCAGTAGTTGCTTTTCTCCGGAGATTCCCCGGGGATTTTGTTGGAATAGAAATCATACGCAAACACCGGCCAACGCTTCAGCATATCCGGAAGCAAGGTGCGTCCGAAGTCGTGGTCGCTGTCGGAGCGCGCCGCGTCCATGTACAGCTCGTGCAGAAGAATGGGCGTATCGAAAATGTAGTTTCCCATCGACGCCCAAATCTCCTGCGGGCGGCCCGGAATCGTCTTTGGCGTTTCCGGTTTCTCCTCGAATTCCAGCATTCGCATGTCATCGCCCAAGAGCAGCACGCCGAAATACTTTGACTCTACAATGGGCATGGGAAGCGCCGCCACGGTCACCGCCGCCTTCTTGTTCAAGTGGTAATCGATCATCTGCGACACGTCCATCCGAAAGATATGATCGGCGCCGAAGATGGCCACCACGTCGGGATTGCAGTTCTCGATCAGATTGATGTTTTGGTAAATGGCGTCGGCGGTGCCTTGATACCATACGCCGCCGGAGCGCATCTGCGCGGGCACCGGAATGATGAATTGATCTTTCAAAAGATTCGTGAACTGCCAGCCGTCTTTCAAGTGATTCAACAACGACTGCGATTTGTACTGCGTCAGAACATAGATCGAAAAGATGCCGGAGTTGATCATGTTGGAGAGCACGAAATCGATGATGCGATACTTGCCGCCAAACGGCACCGCCGGTTTGGCGCGTTCGCGCGTCAAGGGCATGAGACGAGTGCCGATCCCTCCCGCCATGATCATCGCCAGCACTTTGACTTTCATAGAATTTGGATTCTAGCGTAAACCGTCGGAACTCGCCAGCCATTCGGGGCGAACAACTCCGATCGAATCCAAATCCAAATGCGCTGCTCCGAAAATAGGTTTCTGTCGCCCGCCAAGGCGGGCTTGTCAGGATTTCTTGCATCGCCTACCCCCACGCTTACGCGTGGGGCTAAAGATCTATCGCCCTATCGGGCTGGCATCATCCCAACCCTGAAATATTTTCACGCACTTGAGTGCGACGCAGGCGCACGAGCGACTGCTCCGAAAATTGGTGTGATGCTTTATTAGCCACGATCCCTCGTGGTTTGGGGGATCGTGGGCTCTTCCCCAATTCATCGAGAAGCCCACAATCAATCAAAGATCCCGCCACGGCTACCAGAGCATCCCGGCTTCACATCATTTTCATCCCCCGGGTCCGCTCTCTCTTTGGCGGATGAGAGGCTGCTCCTGCGATGGGCGATAGAACTCCCGGCTACCGGAATTTTCAACCTGTCTGAATATCGATTCACGAGACATCTTTTTGCAAACGAAGATGAAAACAAATTCATCGCTCATCGGCGCAAGAATTTTTTTTGCGCGAGCTTCAGGCCTAACTCTCGGCGCCGGCATGACTTCTCGTTTTCAGCGTGCGCGAGGAGAATCGCGTCGCTCGCTTAACGGCAACCTCTCATTTTTATCCTGCATCAGTTTTAATCGTGTTGTTTTCGATGAACCATTGAAAGTCGGGAGGGAGATTCATGATCTTCCTCCCGGTAAACTCTTAGGACAAGAAGGAGGAAGTATCCGTATGCGTTTTCGAAGCAAGATGTTAAGCGGGGTAGTGCTCTTGGCGGTTGTACTCTTGGCCACGCCGTTGTGGGCCAAGTCGCTCAAAGCGACCGTGACGATTGATCCCGCTCAAGTCGCGGGTCACCAGATCAAAGCGGGATCATATGATTTTGTCGTGAACGGAAATCACCTTCAGATCAAAAACGACAACACCGGGAAAGTGGTGGCTCAAGTCGCGGGGCAACTGATGCAATCGAAAAACAAGCCGCAATCCGATGAGATCATCTTGGTGCGGCATCACATCCGGGAAGTTCATTTCGCCAATAAGACGGCGTACTTCAAAGTGAAAGGGTGATGCGAAGCGGTCCCGGCGAGAAGGGCGTGAGAGTTGGAAAGTCCGAAGGGCAACTCAAAGGGACCGAATCGCATGAGGCATTCTCTTTTTGCTTCAACAGCTCTCCAAAATAGTGTAAGGGACCGGAGGTCCCTTACACTCACACCTTGAATTCCTTTTTAACCTTTTCCGATTTGGCGACCACCGATTTTTCAAGTTCCCGCTTGAAGAGGGCGAGTCGTTGGGCCACCGCTTTGTCGGAGGTGGCGATGATTTCCGCGGCGAAGATGGCGGCGTTGACGGCGCCGGCCTTCCCGACCGCCATCGTCGCCACGGGAACGCCGCTGGGCATCTGAACGGTGGAGAGAAGCGAGTCGATGCCGCTCAACGGAGAGCTATCGATGGGGACTCCGATGACCGGGAGAATGGTCTCCGCGGCGATGATTCCCGCCAGGTGCGAAGCGCCGCCCGCCCCGACGATGATCGCTTTGAGGCCGCGTCGGCCAGCGCTGCCCCGGCCCGGCGCACCCTCTCCGGGATCTCGAGCGACAAGCGCCACCCGACGACCGAAAGGAGGAGGACGAGCAGGCCGCCCCCGGTCCAACGCACCCATCGCATCGACATGATCCAATTATAGAGGAAGGAGAGTGG
>CAZIDA010000479.1:0-3154 GCA_964537865.1 uncultured Acidobacteriota bacterium | reverse complement strand
CGATTCCCCAATGACTCAGGCAGTCGCCGCGATTGGCGGTGACTTCAATCTCCAAAACCGAATCATCGCCATGCGCTTCGATCGATTCCACCGGCAATCCCACCATGGCCAGATCGCCGGCAAGTTGCCGCGCATCCACCGGAACATCCACGAATTCTTTCAGCCAGGCGTATGAGATTTTCATAGTTCAATTAATTCGAGATTGGTAGCCCCGCCGAATGCACTTCTCGGCGGGGAATAGCTTCACCGGAACTGTTCCAGGAACCGAATGTCGTTATTGAAGAAATGCTCGAGCGCCGGCAATCCCAACTTCATCATGGCGTAGCGATCAAGTCCCAAGCCGAACGCAAAGCCGGTGTACTTCTCCGGATCGTAGCCGACGTTTTTGAACACTTCCGGATCGACCATCCCGGCGCCCATCATCTCCACCCAACCGCTCTGCTTGCAGACGCGGCAGGGCGTGCCGTTGCCGAGCCGCCCGGCGCCGCCGCATTGGCCGCACGACATGTCGACCTCGGCGCTCGGTTCGGTGAACGGAAAAAAGCTGGGCCGGAAGCGAACTTTCTTTTCGGGCCCGAAGAAGGCCTTCAAAAAATACTCCAGCGTCCCCTTGAATTCACAGAAGGTGATGTCGGAGTCCACGGCCAGTCCCTCGATCTGATGAAAGATGGGCGTGTGCGTGGCGTCGGGATTATCGCGGCGATAAACTTTTCCGGGAACAATCGCGCGCACCGGCGGTTGAATTCGCTCCATCGTGTGAACCTGCACCGGGGAAGTGTGCGTGCGAAGCAGCAATTCATCGCGTCCCGCGCCGCCGCCCCGGATGAAAAACGTGTCTTGCTCGCTGCGCGCCGGATGATTTTCGGGTGTGTTCAGCGCGTCGAAGTTGTAATACGCCGTCTCGATCTCAGGTCCGTCTTCGACAGAATATCCCAGCGCGATGAAGATTTCTTCAATCTGCTCGCGCACAATCGTCAACGGATGCTTGGCGCCGAGAGAGTGCGCGATGCCGGGGAGCGTCAGATCGATGGTGGAAACTTTCGAACTCGATGCTGCGCCTTTCCAATTCGCGAGGGCTACTTCCACTTCCGACTTGAGTTGGTTCAGATGTTTTCCGACCGCCGGTTTTAATTCGCGCGACGCAGTCTTTAACCAGTGATCGCTGACCAATGAAAGACGGCCATTCTTGCGGCCGAGCCAGAGGATGCGAATCTCCTCCAGGCGCACCGGTGAATCGACACTCGAAAGATCGGCCTGCGCCTGCGCTCTTAGTTCTTCGAACAGGGAAGCGCACTGCTCCGACGTGCTGACGCCCATCTCGGCGAGCGGTTTGCGAAGTTGTTCATCCAATATCATCGTCGTGGTAGCTGGGAAGTCTTGGTAGCCCCGGCCGTTTCTGGGGCCGGGGCTTTTCCCTGAACGCATACAGGTGCCCTCCGCCCCGAAAATAGGTTTCTGTCGCCCGCCAAGGCGGGCTTGGCAGGATCTTTTCGATCGCCGATCCCCACGCTTACGCGTGGGGCTAAAGATCTATCGCCCTATCGGGCTGGCATCATCCCAAAACTGAAATATTTTCATCTCCTTCAGTGGTTGCCACGGCGACCCTGAGGGACTGGCCAGAAGACGGCCGGGACTACCAGAGCTACCAATTTCAACGGAACGCATAACACTTTGGAAAAAGCCCACGATCCGCCGCGGCGGATCGCGGCTACCAAAGCAATTTCGAACTTATGCTGTTGCCGGTTTTGCGATGGCCTGCTTCGCGGTCTCCACCAATTTCGCAAACGCATCCGTATCGCTCAGCGCTAGCTCCGCTAGAATTTTTCGATCCAGCGCCACGCCCGCCTTCTTCAAGCCGTCGATGAATCGGCTGTAGGAAAGCCCGTGATCGCGGGCGGCTGCGCCGATGCGAATGATCCACAACTCGCGGAAATCGCGCTTGCGCACGCGGCGATCGCGATACGCATATTTCAAAGCGCGTTGCACGGATTCTTTGGCGGAGCGATGAAGTTTGCTTTTGGTGAGAACGTATCCGGAAGCTTGCTTCAGGATTTTCTTGCGCCGTTGAGCGCGTTTGGGACCTCGTTTGACTCGGGGCACGGTTTTCTCCTTTCAGGTGACTCGGCTTGCAGGCACCGTGTGTTCCGCTCCAGTTGGCGCGGAAGCCGCCTGCTCGCACGAAATTAAAAATCGTCAAAGAACAAAACAGAATCGAACGTTTACCGGTGTTCCGCGCTTCTACCCGTAAGGCAGCATACGCTTCACCGTGTGGAGGTTGGCGGAGCTGACCATCGTGTCTTTATCCAGCTTGCGCTTGACCTTGGTCGTCTTGGCGGCCAGGAGATGGCGCGCGTACGCATGCCCGCGCTTCACCTTGCCGCTCCCCGTCAACTTGAAGCGCTTGGCGGCGCCTCGATGACTCTTTAGTTTCGGCATGAAAATTCCTCACTCTTTCTTATAAAAAAATAAAACGAACCTTGGCGCCGGGCCGTCGCGCCGCTTCCACGACCGGTCTTGCTTCGAGCCGACGCGCTTGAAGGGAATTGCTCTCCGGAAGGCGCTAAACCTTCTTGGGCGACAACACCATAAACAGGTTGGGTCCCTCAAACTTCGGAAAAAACTCCACCATGCCCACTTCCGCGACGTCTGTGACCAGCCGATCCAGCAACCGGCGTCCGATCTCCTTGTGGGCCATCTCGCGGCCCCGAAACCGAACGCTCGCCTTCACCTTGTCGCCCGCTTTCAAGAAATCCAGAACATGATTTTTTTTGAACTCATAGTCATGCTCGTCGGTCTGCGGACGAAACTTCACTTCCTTGAGCTGAATCTGCTTTTGATGCTTCTTGGCTTCATGCGCCTTCTTGTTAAGCTGGTAGATGTACTTGCCGTAGTCCATGATCTTACAGACCGGCGGCTGCGCTTGCGGTGAAATCTCCACCAAATCGAGCGACCGCTCCCGCGCCATCTTCAGCGCCTCGTACGGCGGCATGATCCCCAGTTGTTTTCCTTCGTCATCAATCACGCGAATTTGCGGAACACGAATGCGCTCATTCGTGCGAATCGACTTGTCGTAAATAAAACTCCTCCTTGGCCCGCTTGTCTCTGAGAGACAGAGCCACCTTCGCATCAATTATCCGGTTGCACATCGAAATGG
>CAZIDA010000478.1:0-3155 GCA_964537865.1 uncultured Acidobacteriota bacterium | reverse complement strand
TGAACCAATGTCCCAGCACAGGCGAGCCCAACCACGCGCCCATCCAGCCGGCAATCCATTTCCCGAAGAAACCATCAAACCCTTCAAGAAATCGATAATGCAAAAGGTAGTGCAGGACCAACGCGGCGATAAGGCTTAACACCAGCAGGACGAGAAATGAGAGAAATGACATGCCAATCATCGCTGCCTCCATCTCGGTCTGTAATCTGCGATTTATTGGAAGGAGTACTTGAGGTGAACTACGCTATTTAAATCGGAGGTTAAGACGACTCCTTCTTCGGCCTCCAAAAGGAAAGGAAAATGACTGATGCCTTCCGTGAAGGATCAGTCCAGTCCGTGCGGGATTGAGGAACCCCCGCAGAGGGGCAACCACAGAAGAGTGTAGAACTCACGATCTAGCAAATCAACATAAATCGTTACATAAATCGTTACCCAGTAGATCGAAGGAATTCCTTCATCACGGTCAATTTCTTCCGCGAAGGTCTTTGATGCTCCCTCCCCCACCCTGCGACGGTGGTCTCGTCGACCGCGATCTTTTTTGCAAACTGCTCCTGCGACAATCCGAGCGCTGAACGGATTGCCTTCAGTCTTTGGCCGAAGGACCAAGAGGGGTCGCACGGAGCGTAACCAAGAAAATTGATGATCGCCGGAATGAAATGCACCTCTGGCACGGTACGGTTCATCTCCCAGTTGTGAATGGTCTCTTTGTTCACCCCAATTTCTTTGGCAACCTCCCTTTGAAACCACCCCAGATCCAATCGTCGTTTCCGGATGTGCTCGCCTGATGCCTTGATTTCATTTGCATAAGCCGGAGGAAGGGGTCGTCAGGCTTTGAGTTGCCAATGGCATATTGGTAACGCAACCCTGCCCCTGCGGACATTTCAACGATCCCACCCGCGAATGCATTAGCACGCCGCCGATGATTCAGCGATACGTCTCGAAGATCTCCGGTCCGCTGCTCGGCTGCATCGACATTCACAACGACGTGCCGGCCGTAAAATATCGCGAACTCTCTTCACCGGATCTTTCGGAAGGCTCCGCCACCATCCGCGAGCGCGTCGCCGCTGCACGGCGGATGCAATGGACGCGGCATCCCCCGAAGAGAGCATTCGGCGAGATCATCAGAGCATAGGCGCAAAGAATTAGGCGATCTTCATCTTGCGCTGCATTTCTTCCAGCGAAAGGCCCTTGGTCTCCGGAAAGACAAACAGCACCACGAAGAATTGCAACACCATCATGAACGTGAACACCGCGAAGGGATACGCCCGCGAGGAGGCCGCCATCAACGGGAAGGTCCACGAGATGAGGGCGTTCATGACCCAGTGCGTCGAGCTGCCCAGGCTTTGGCCCTTTCCCCGAACGCGGTTGGGAAAGACTTCGCTGAGGTACACCCAGATGACGGCGCCTTGCGAGAAGGCGAAGGAGGCAATGAATCCGACCAGCAGCCACACCAGAATATGTTCGTGCCTCCCGGTGAAAAAAATACCGGACACGCCCGCGAGGCTCAAGGCCATGCCGACCGAGCCGACGAGCAACAGCGTCTTGCGGCCGATCTTGTCGATGACCATCATGGCGAGAATCGTGAACACCAAGTTGGTGGCGCCGATAGCGACGGCTTGCAGGTCACCGGAGACTTTGCTGAATCCGGCCTTCTCGAAAATATCATTCAGATAATAGAGAATGGCGTTGATGCCCGAAAACTGATTGAACATGGCAATGGTGATCGCCAGGAAGATCGGAAAGCGATACTTTCGCGAGAACAACGGTTCCCGCCCGCGTCCATGCTCCAGGTCGATGGACTCGACGATGTCCTGAAGCTCCTTCTCGACGTTGCCGTTGCTGGTGACTGCGAGCACCTGGCGTCCTTCGTCGACGCGTCCCTTGCTGACCAGCCAACGCGGGCTGCGCGGAATCGCGAAGAGCGTCACCGCGAACAGCGCCGCCGGGACCGCGGCGATTCCCAGCTTCCAGCGCCACTCCGCGCCGCCGAATCCTCCCAGCCCGATGAGGTAGTTGGAGAGATACGCCAGCAGAATGCCTCCCACAATGTTGAACTGAAAAAATCCCACCAACCGCCCGCGCCATTTGGCCGGTGAAATTTCGGCGATGTACATCGGTCCGAGGACCGAGGAGCCGCCGATGCCCAGCCCGCCGATGAATCGGAACAACACCACCGCCGACCAATCCCACGCCAACGCGCAGCCCACGGCGGAGACCAGATATAAAGCCGCCATGAGACGCAAACTGTCGCGGCGGCCGACGCGGTCGCCCGGAACGGCGGCGAACATGGCGCCGATCACCGTTCCAAACAGCGCGCTGGCCACGGTTAATCCCAACGCATTCGGGGAGAGACCGTAGGTCTTCGTCAACGCGTGCGTCGTTCCCGCAATCACGGCCGTGTCAAAACCAAACAGCAAGCCTCCCAAGGAGGCGACCAAGGTGCTCTTGAGTAGGAAGAGATTGGGTTTCACTGCTGGGTCCTTTCGGGAGCATTGAAGTTTTCAGAACAAGAGCTCGTGGTTTGATGGATCAGTCTGCCGATGGACATGAGAATGTCTCGCTTGCCGGAAAGGCAACTCACCGCAAAGACGCAGAGGACGCAGAGGCAACGCAAAGGAAACCCGGGAGCGCGATTATGTAAGGTCCGGCCTCCAGGCGACGACCTCTTGTCGCGATTCGCCCAGACCGTCGATGCCCAAGGTGACGACGTCGCCGGCTTTCAAGAACGAAGGCGGATGCATTCCCAATCCCACGCCGGCGGGCGTTCCGGTGCTGATGACGTCCCCGGGCAACAACGTCATGAACTGGCTGATGTAGCTGACCAGCGTGGGCACGTCGAAGATCATGTTGGCGGTCGAGCTTTTCTGACGCATCTCGCCATTCACCCGCAACCACATGTTCAAATTTTCAGGACGAGCGATTTCGTCGCGTGTCGCGAGAAACGGACCGAGCGGCGCAAAGGTGTCGGCGCTTTTTCCTTTTACCCACTGCCCGCCGCTCTCCAGTTGAAAGCCCCGCTCCGAATAGTCGTTGTGAAGGGCGTAGCCCGCCACGTATTCCATCGCCTCTTCTCTGGAAACGTAGGCGGCCTTCTTTCCGACGATCACCGCCAGCTCCACTTCCCAGTCCACCTTCTCGGCGTTCCGGGGGATGAT
>CAZIDA010000477.1:0-3164 GCA_964537865.1 uncultured Acidobacteriota bacterium | reverse complement strand
GCTGTCGCTCACTTCGAACGTTGCGTTCGTGATGAAGCTTCCCGTTTGAAGGAGCGGTACCAAGGCCTGACCCGACGCCGGTCCCTTCGTCTGTCCGGCATCCTTGTCAAGGAATTCGGGATCGCAGTTGCGATGTGGGCGTTCGGGTTGCCACCTGGAACCCTGTTCATCCCCGCAATGGCCGCGGTGAATGATATCTTGGCCGAGCGTGCACACCAGCGTGAAGAGGATGAGGGCTTTCGCGCGCAGCCAGCCTGGGTGCTCTGGCGCCTAGCCAAACAAGGCCGACCATGCGCAGAGAGAGCAACAAATGCTGCGGTCTAACATCGGCTCGCAGCCGACGGCGGTCGCTCGGATCCCGAGCCGCCGCGGCTGAACCCGTTATGCGGTAAAACCAAAAGATGAAATGAGGTAGTAAATGTCACAAGCTCTCTATTATCCCTGGATCGACGTTCGCGACGAGGCATGGCTGAAGACCGCTCTCCTGTACTGGGACTCTGTACGGACCATCGTTCCGGAATCTATCGACGCGCCATACTCCACCGACACAGGTCGTACCTTGCAGGATGCTGGCTTCCTCGTTCCCCTGCGCGTCCATTCGGGGATGGATGAAATCAAGGATCTCGCGGCAGATGTCCTGACCTACCTGGGATCCGCCGAGGGTGCGGAACTCCTGATCGCTACGCGTGGTAGCCGCAGGCGCGACATCCACGTGGAGAAGTTGCCGTACGAGCTTGGCAGGCTTGCCGACATCCATCCGGAGAAGCTGCCCTACGAGATACGCCATCTTTTACACGACCTCGCGACACCATCTGAACGGGGTCAGGATTGGCTGCGCGTGGATGAGAAGTTCGCCAACTTCTACATGACTCTGCTAGCAAGCCGGTTATCAGAGCGAGTAGGAGCGCGGTTGCTCACCTCTCTCGCTGCGGCTGACAGACTCGCAGTAACCGCGCGCTTCGACGCTCAGTTGAACGGAGTGATTCCTTGGAGCATGAATCCTCGATGGCGGCACTGGCGCGAGTACGAGGCCTTTGGTCCACGTCACCGCATGCCGCGACATCTCGCTCCTGGAATGCTCGCCAACTTGGCGATTGAGCGAATCGGTGTAGCACCGGATACACCCGTTGACCGGTTGATTGAGTTCCGAGAGAAGCATCGAGATGAGCTCGCGCAGTTCCGATCAAAGGTCGAACAGCTCGCGGCTTCTGTTGAAGCGGACCTCACGGCCGAGGCCCTTCGCCAGCGCGTTACGGATCTCTACACAGGCGAAGTCGCGCCAGTCATCGCGAATCTAAAGGCTGCGCTCAAGGGCCGGAGGATCAAGTGGCTCGGAGACGGACTTCTGAAAGTTGCGTTCCTGTCAGCCGGGTCTTCAACGATGCTCGTGCTGGCCGGTCTGGCCATCCCTACCGCGCTCCTGGCCGGTGCGGGCGTTTCCCTCATTGCAACCGGAGCCATGTACAACGTTGACAAGCGGGAATCGCTTCGGGCGAACCCGTTCGCCTACCTGCTTTCGATGGAGCGGGAACTTGCATGAAAGAAGACCGCATAACAACCGGTTGCAGCGGACGGTCCTCTGCGCGGCCCGCCGCTGAACCGGAGCGTTCGACAAAATGAGCATGCGAGCGTACAGCCAAGATCTTGCCTACGTTCATAATGTGGGCTTTGGGAGCTTTGCCGAGCAGTCCGCTCCCGGGGTGTTGAACATCCTTCGACGCCGGGGCATTTCCAGCGGGTTGGTCATCGACCTTGGCTGCGGTGGCGGTTTGTGGGCTCGGCGCCTTGTGGACGCCGGATATGGGGTGCTCGGAATCGATGTTTCTCCCCACATGATCGCCATGGCGCGCCGGCGCGTGCCGGAAGCAACCTTCCGGACGGCATCCTTTCTCGACGGTAATCTTCCACCGTGCAGCGCCATCACTGCGTTGGGCGAATGCTTCAATTATCTGTTCGACGTCCGGAATCGTCGATCCTCGCTTCGTCGGCTGTTTCGCCAAGCCTATCGAGCCCTGCAGCCGAGCGGACTCTTCGTTTTCGTCGTCGCTGAACCCGGGCGGGCCGAAGGACCGGACCGCCGTTTTTGGGAGGGGCGTGATTGGGCATGCCTGGTGGAGTACAATCACGATCGTCGGCGTGACCGATTGACGCGTCGGATCACGACCTTCCGCAAGGTTGGGAGGCAGTACCGGCGAGCCGAAGAGACGCACGTGCAGCAGCTTTATGCAGGGTCTGAACTGGCAAGCGACCTGCGCGCCTTCAGTTTTCGATGGAGTGATAAAGATTGGATGTCGTTATTGCATTCGGAGCCTGGCCGCCAGTGGTCGTGGCTCAGCTTTGGAACGATGAAAAGGGGAAAACGATGACAGGCAAAGAATTCCTGAATTCTCTCGCCCATGGAAGATCCGATATCCTCCAGTTGCTGCTTGATATTCTTTCCGAAACGGGTTCGCATTACTGCATCATCGGAGGGCTTGCAGTGAATGCCTATGTGGAGCCCGTAGCCAGCCTGGATGTCGATATCGTGTTAGCGGCTCATGATGTCGCGCCCGTCGTGCAGGCCGCCAAAGAGCGAGGATGGAGGATTGAAGAGTTCGAACATAGCGTCAACCTTAGTGGTCCTGGGTCCGACCTTCGAATTCAAGTTCAGACCGATCCGCGCTATCAGGGATTTATTACAGCCGCAGAGCTAAGGGATATCCTCGGTTACAAGATGAAGGTAGCTAAGCTGGAGGACGTATTACGTGGAAAAGTGTGGGCCTACATGGATAAAACCCGCCGGAGGAGCAAACGTCAAAAAGATCTCGCCGATGTACTACGAATCACGGAAGCGTTTCCCGAATTGGTCACTGAGCTTCCACAAGCTTTGAAGCAGGAGTTGGAAAAAGAATAGTCAGCGAACAAAGCGCTCAAGCGGACGTGGCATCGGAAGGGGTCGCACATCTCAAAGTTGTGTCAAGAGGCAAAATTATAGATGGGGTCAGAATTATAGATGGGGTCAGGTCTTCTCATTTTTCATTTGGTTGTTGATCGCGAGAAGGAATGGCGTGAGCTATGATCGCACCATGGATTTCTCCTCACATAGAAGTTTTCCCTCGAAGGACTGTGAGGGGGGGCCGCTCGGCCATTTCGAAGACGATTGGTGCGTGATTTGATCTTGTCCC
>CAZIDA010000476.1:0-3173 GCA_964537865.1 uncultured Acidobacteriota bacterium | reverse complement strand
CGTGCAAGAGAAGATTCACTTGGCAAAGAAGGTACGGGAGCGGCTTCGCTTCGACTCCGTAAAGGGTTTCTCGCTGGAGTCGACGCTGGTCGTCGGTTGTTTTGCATTGTTTCTTGAGATGCTCGAACGCCGAGGCCAGAAAGCCTCCTGTTCCGCAAGCGGGATCAAGCACGGTCTCACGGAGCCGCGGGTTGATCACCGTGACAATGAACTTCACCAAGGCGCGCGGGGTGTAAAACTCTCCATTCTCTCCGGCGGCGTCGCGCATCTCCTTGAGCATGGATTCGTAGAGATGCCCCAGCGTGTAAATCTCTTCGGTGGAAGTGAAATGGATGCTGTCGACCTTGTTGAGAACGTCGCGCAACAGATAGCCGTTGAGCATGCGGTTGACGGTCCCTTGGAAGACGGTGCGGATGACGTCGCGACGGTCGCCTCCGTTGGCGCCGGTGAGAGTGCGGAGGTAAGCGAAAAGCCCCGGCCCCTTTTTGCCGTCGGGCCGAGTTGCTTCGTCGTTCTGGATGAAAGCGATGAGGGCGTCACCGGTGATTCCGTCGGGCTTGGCGGCCCAATCGCGCCAACGGTAAGGCGGCTCAATCGCCGGGCGGAAGCGTTTGCGTTCGAGCGCCGCTTCGGTCTCGCGAAGCTGCTCCATGTCGTCCAGGAACTTCAGGAACATGATCCACGTCAGCATGGGCAGCCGATCCAGGTCGGTCGTCAGACCCTTGTCCTTGCGCATGATATCGCGGCAGGACTTGATAAGACTGCCCAGGGATTGCGCGGTGGTGGCGGCCGCGACGATCTTTTTTGCGCGTACCACTGTTGTCATGCCCCTTCAGCGTAAAGTAGGTTCTGCATGTTCTCCAAAGCAGATCGCAGATATTCGGCCCCGCCGAACTTTGTCGCGATCTCCAGCACGTTGCCGTGGTCGGAAATCGGCGGGACTTTCAAAATATCCGGAACCTTGAACTGCGCCGTGCCGTGGTCGACATACTTGTCGAGAATCTGATTAAGGATTTCGCGAGCCTCCGGCTTGAATCGCTCCCAAAAGTCCGTTCGTCCCTTGCGCAACCGCTCGGCCCGCTCGCGTCGAGTACGAATAGGCGTGTTGTAGGCCACGTAGCAGAGCAAGTCGAGAGGGTCTGCGTCGGGCTGGCCGACATTTTCCGCAAGTTGTTCGAGGGTGATGCCGCGATCTTCGAGCGCTTCGATAATGGCGGCTCGCTCCTCGCTGTTGCTCCAATGGGAACGCAAGTCCGCGGCCGAACTCCAAAGGCTTCGCACTTTCTCGGAAGTGTAGTCCGTGAATTTGACGACCCGCATTCTCTTGCCGCTTGAATCAAGTTCATAAACCATGTGCGCCGCAATTCCAAACGAACCGCCATCGATGTAATACTTTCGAAGGATGGGCTCCGGAGGTTCGTTCAAAAGGGCCTCAGGAGCTTCTCTGATTTCGTCAGGCTCTGGCGCTGTTTCAACGGTTGGAATGGGCTCATCAATTTTTGTCTCCGTGGGTGTATCGATCGGGTCGCCGTCAAAGTCGGGGTCGGCAAACAACCGTGTCGCGCTTCCGGTGTAATCCAAAATCGAGAACCAAAGCTTACCGTAGTCCGCGCGAACGCGGGTGCCTCGTCCGATGATCTGTTTGAACTCCGTCATCGAGTTCACGGTACGAACAATCGCGATGTTCTTGCAGGTTTGCACGTCGACCCCGGTGGTCAGCAACTTCGACGTGGTGACAACAACCGGTGTCGCGCGCTCCAGCTCTTGGAAGCGGCTCAGATGACCCCTTCCAACTTCGTGCTCGTCTGAGACGATCCGCACAACGTAGTCAGGGTGGGCTTTCACCAAATCGGAGCATTGATTATTGATGGCATGCCGCATCTCTTCGGCATGATCTTGATCGACGCAAAACACGATTGTCTTCGCGTAGGGGTCAGAGTTTTTCAGAAAGTCGCTGATGTTCTTCGCAATCGCCTCCGTGCGAGCCTTCAAGACGACGATGCGCTCAAAATCGGGCGTCTCGTAATTCTCGTCGGGAATTGGACGACCGTAGCGGTCCAATTCATCCTTGGAGGGACGCCATCCCGTCGCATCCACATCGGTGATGATCCGATGAACGCGGTAGGGGGCCAGGAATCCATCGTCGATGCCTTGACGAAGGCTGTAGGTGTAAACAGGGTCGCCGAAATAAGCATAAGTGTCGCGGTTGTCTTCGCGCAGCGGCGTTGCCGTCATACCTAACTGATAAGCGGAACCAAAGTACTCGAGAATTTCCCGCCAATTGCTTTCATCTCGCGCGCTTCCCCGGTGACACTCATCCACGACGATCAAATCGAAGAAGTCGGGACCGTATTCACGGTAAAGGCCGGGGTGGGATTCGTCCTTGGCGATGGCTTGATAGGTGGCGAAATACATCTCGCGACTTTTGATGGCTTCCCCTTGGATTTTCGAACGGGCATCGCCGAATGGAGCAAACTGTTTGTCCTTGGGATCGTCCACAAGAATGGACCGGTCAGAAAGGTAAAGAATGCGTGGACGCCGAGGCGCGCCGCTGCGATTCCATCGCGTGTTCCACAGCTTCCAACAAATATGAAAGGCCACATCGGTCTTCCCGGTTCCGGTGGCCATGTTCAGTAGAATCCGCGACTGGCCATTGAGGACAGCGCGAATCACTCTGTTGATGGCTATTTCCTGATAATAGCGCAGGGGCTTTCCGGGAACCGGTAGGGTGGGCGCAAGGAAACGACGTTGTTGATCTTCACTCTTCAGCGCAGTATCTGGCCGCAATCGATTCCAAAGTTCCTCCGGTGAAGGAAAGGTTTCAATGTTCCTTTCTTTGCCAGTCAGAAAATCATGCTCGACGATGCCTCGACCGTTGGTCGAATAGGCAAACTTGATGTCGAGAATCTGGGCGTATTCCTTGGCTTGCTGGAGGCCGTCACCGGGATTCTTGTGCGAGGCCTTGGCTTCAACAACGGCGACCATCAAGTTCGGACGGTAGCGCAGCAGATAGTCTGCGCGTTTTTGAGGCCAGCGCCAGGTCTTCGCGCCCGAGACCATGATGCGTCCGTCAGTAAAGGTGCGCTGCTCGTTGATCTGGTCGTCGTTCCAACCCGCCGCGGAGAAGCTGTGAAAAAATCAAAAAGGGCTTGACTAGCTATTATACTATGATA
>CAZIDA010000475.1:0-3176 GCA_964537865.1 uncultured Acidobacteriota bacterium | reverse complement strand
GTATTATATCGCCTTTTCGATCTTCCATTTTCTTTTTTTGTGGATGGGGAGGCCCGCGCGTTGAGTCTTGATCTCGACAGATATCGCTCCGAGTTTCCGGTCACCCAACGATGGATTTACTGTAATCATGCTGCCGTGGCGCCTCTCTCTTCACGAGTGGCGGAAGCTATACGCGGCATCGTGGCTGATCTGAATGAGTACGGGGCCGTGCACTGGAAATCGTGGGGAAAGACTGTTCATCATACCCGCCAACTGGTCGCGCAACTCATTCATTGCGATGCCGACGAAATTGGATTTGTGAAAAACACCTCCGATGGACTATCGGTTTTGGCTAATGGCTTAGACTGGAGGTGGGGAGATAGGGTTGTATGCATTGCGGGAGAATTTCCTTCCAATGTCTATCCCTGGCTGGCTTTGCGGACCTTGGGGGTTGAATGGGTGACGGCGCCGGAACGCCAAGGACGCGTCGATTTGAATGAGATTGAAAGGCGGCTCGATTCACGCACCCGCGTTCTGACGGTGAGTTACGTGCAATACTTGAGCGGTTTTCGGATTGATTTGGAGGCCTTGGGGGAGATGTGCCACCGAAAGGGAATCATCTTCTGCGTCGACGCCATTCAGGGCATGGGGGCGTTCGAGATTGATACGGTGCGGCAGAAGATCGACTTCCTTTCCGCCGACGCGCACAAGTGGATGCTCGGACCGGAAGGAATCGGAGTGGTTTTTGTATCGCAGAGAATCCTGGAAAGAGTCACGCCGCGTGTTTTGGGTTGGATGAGCGTGGAGAACTATTGGGACTTCGATCGTCTCGAGTTGAAGTTTCGCCACGGGGCGCTCCGTTATGAATGCGGGAGTTTAAACACCGTTGGAATCCACGGGCTCGCCGCCGCGGTTGAACTACTGCTGGAAGTCGGGATCGAGAATATATCCCGCAAAATATTGGAAACGACGGCGCACCTTTGTCGCGGCCTGGAGGCGAAGGGCTACAACATCCTCAGCTCGCGGCAAGAAGAAGAGGCTTCCGGGATTGTCTCATTCAGCGCCAACGATCGCGGCCTGAACGTCCACGACATTCATCGGCGCTTGGAGGAGGCGCGTGTTTCGACGGCCGTCCGCAAGGGATACGTTCGCGTCTCCCCACATTTCTATAATTCGATCTCCGAGATGGACCAATTGCTCGACCTGCTGCCATGAAGTAAATCCGCACGAAGAAAGACCAGAGGATCATGATCACCGGACTCATCGAGAAGTTGAGCGTGTTTATCATTGCGGCGATCTCATCGCTGGGATATTGGGGAATCATTTGCATGATGGCCATTGAGTCGGCCTGCATTCCGCTGCCTTCGGAAGTGATCATGCCGTTCTCAGGATATCTGGTTTTCGTCGGCCGGTTCAATTTCTGGTGGGTGGGATTGGCGGGGGCTTTCGGCTGTAATTTGGGCTCCGCGATCGCATACGCCGTCGGCTCTCGCGGGGGACGGCCGCTGATTGAGCGCTACGGAAAATATGTGCTCCTGTCGCATCGCGATTTGGAATGGGCCGACCGTTGGTTTAATCGCTACGGCGAAGCGACGGTTTTTTTCAGCCGCTTACTTCCGGTGATTCGAACTTTTATCGCGTTCCCGGCCGGCGTCGTTCGGATGAATTTGTGGAAATTCCATCTTTATACTTTTGCGGGCTCATTGCCGTGGTGCTTGGTGCTGGCTTACGCGGGAATGAAGCTAGGCGCGCGATGGGACTCGCTGAAGATCTACTTCCACCGGATGGATGTGGTCTTTATCGCGCTGATCTTGATCGGTCTGTTGATTTTCATACGGCGGCATTGGGGGAGAAGAGCGGAATCGTGAGGGAAGGGAAGGATGGCCGACCACCGCGGCCAGAATCTCTTCGAGGGAAGACGTGAAACGCTGTCAAACGATGCCGTGCTTCTTCAGCTCTTCCTGGTAATACTTCCGGAAAAGCACTTCCCACTCCTGACTTCCTTCCGGAATATTGCGCTTTTGGGAAGAGAGCTTGGTTCGAGCGGCGGCTTCGTACGATTCTTCGTCCTTCATCAACTGATCCAGAATTTTGACGATCTCTTGCCGGATGGTATTGCGGTCTTCCAGGAAGTCGACGTCTTTCAAGTCGGCCAACTTGTCGGCCAGGAGATGAGACAGCTGAAGGATTTTTTCTCTCGATAATCTCACGGCAATTCCTAAAGAACGATTTTGCGCTCGCGCGCCAGCTTGGACTTGATCTTTCGGAACATCTCGTTGTACGAAATGCCATCCTGCTGAATGGTGTCGGCGTGCTCATTCAAAATGGAGCGCACCTCTTCGTTGAGCTTGTCTTCGAGCGAGAGTTCCTCGGTGATCAAGGCGTCGAACAGCGTGACCAGTTGATCGGGGTCCTTCGATTCAATCATGTTTCGCTCGATGAGCTGATCCACCGCTTCGAACGCCAGGTGAGTAACAAATTCCTTGGTCAGTTGCACGCTGAAAGCTCCAATAAAAAAGGCTACCGAGCGAGAACCCAGGTAGCCTCATCGATCCTGAAAAAAACTTTCTGGTCCGGTGAAATTCGTCATCTCATAGAGGCTTCCCGGCGCGATCTTGCGTCTGTGTCCAGCGCGGCGCCAGTCGCGGTGAAAAGGATCCCGCTGGAACTTCCAAATCATGGCGGGGACGACGGGGCTCGAACCCGCGACCTCGTGCGTGACAGGCACGCGCTCTAACCAAACTGAGCTACGTCCCCCTCTTTCAAACCCAATCGATGGTGGGCGGTACAAGACTCGAACTTGTGACTCCATCCTTGTAAGGGATGTGCTCTACCAACTGAGCTAACCGCCCGGAATGTGCTCGTCAGCGAGCATCCACTGCAAGCCGCGCTTGGGGCACGCCGCAATCAACGCCGGCGAAAGGTAAATCGCTTCTTGATGCGCTACAGATCGCTCCAAGCCAAAAGCCGCGATGGATATTACACGAGGGTAGTAGGGCTGTCAAGAATGGCTGGCGTCGTACCGCGCCTGAGCATGCCGGCGTCGAGGCCGCACAAATCGATCAGGCGGAGAGTCTTTGCCGTTGCTCTCAGCGCTTCAATGAGGCGCTACCATCGCCGCGTCAAAGCGGTTCGAAGGGCGCGCTTGTCGATGCGATATTTGAAAATCTTCTTCCCCTCGACTAACAGAACAGGAA
>CAZIDA010000474.1:0-3179 GCA_964537865.1 uncultured Acidobacteriota bacterium | reverse complement strand
GGCGTCTGCGGCGCGTCGGTCTCATCCATCGAAACTTCCGTGACGAACGAACCCGCTCCTTTGACGTTGGCGATGCGGCGATAAATTCGTCCCGCCTCCTTGGCCGCGACCAAGTATTTGCGCGCCGTTTGCGCGACTTCCTCCGGCGACATCGACAGCGCCGACTCTTTGTCGGGAAGGGAAGTGGGTTGCATGAGTTCCGGGTGTGACTTCATAAACGATTCCACGTCAGTTTGTGGCGCCGCAAGTCCGATGGCGTCCGCCACATCGAGCGTGTAATAGTCGCTCGAATCCAGAAAACCGTCCACTGTTTGCAGGGTGATGTGATCGGCGTCGATGAAAAAGGGCTTGGTCCATCCCAACTCCCGAATCGCCGGTTCCGCAGCCGCGCGCACGCTCCTCGGTCGCGATCCGATGATGAGATGCTCCCGGTTTGATTTGTTCCAAACCGGGATAACATCGGCGCCGTTCTGTGACGCCATCATGCAGGCGCGCAATTGGGCTTTGGCTTGATGGCCGAAGCGGTCGCCCACGCCGAAAGAATACTTTGCCAGTTGAAGCGGGGTCTGAGTTATTGCGGGTCTGGGCGTGGGAGAGGTCATGATGTTTATCCTTTTCGTCACAGATCTGAGCGAAGCGTGGGTCCTCAAGCAAAGCGATGAAACTATCCGGATGACGAACTCGCGGGAATGAAATCCTCCCGGCAGGGCGTAAAGACGTCAATCACGATCGATTCCTCTACCGCGGATGCGCCATGCTCCACGCCACCTCGAACCACGAAACTGTCGCCGGTGTGGAGATCGACCGTCCGTCCGAGGCACGTAACTTTCAAGTGTCCGCGAACGACGTATGCCACTTGTTCCTGCGGATGCCGATGCGGCGCTCCCTGCCAGCCTTTCCGCATGCGATGTTCGACGGTCATCAGTCTATCGTTGAAGGCGAGAATTCTTCGCGTCAACCCGGGCTCCGGCGATGACTCCTGCACTGAATCTCTCAGCGCCACGCTCCATTCTGAGATTGCGCTTTTTTTGCAAGGTCATGATTTCTCCGATCGAACGCGCTAAAGCGGCGCGGTCAACGAGCCAGCCATCCTCCGTCCACGACGAGAACGTGGCCGTGAACATAATCGCTCGCGGAGGAACACAGAAACACAGCCGCGCCCGCCAAGTCGCGAGGTTGGCCCCATCGGCCCGCAGGAATGCGTTCGAGAATTTGACGGCTGCGGTTCGGATCGCTCCGCAGCGCCGCCGTATTGTCCGTGGCCATGTATCCGGGCGCGATCGCATTCACATTGATCCCTTTCGGCGCCCATTCGTTGGCAAGCGCCTTGGTCAACTGCGCGACGGCGCCCTTGGCGGCCGCATAGGATGGAACAAACACGCCGCCCTGAAAGGAGAGCAGCGAAGCGATGTTCACGATCTTACCGCTTCCTTGCTGCAGCATGTGACGGCCGGCAAGTTGCGAGAGCCGGAAGACGGCGTTCAAGTTCACCTCGATCACGTCGGTCCAATCCTTCATCGTGAACTCGGCCGCCGGAGAGCGGCGGATGATCCCGGCGTTGTTCACCAGGATGTCGATCGATCCGAGTTCACGGACAGTGAAAGCGACGAGTTCTTCACACAGAGGCGGGTCAGATACGTCGCCGAAGATTTGCGCGGCTCGCGCTGCGGTTGGGCTGACGGCGGTGCAGACTTCATCGACACCGCTGGAGTCTTTGCCGTGCACCACCACGTTGGCCCCCGCCTCGGCGAGGGCGATGGCGATGCCGGCGCCCAAGCCCGTTTGCGATCCGGTAACCAGCGCATTCTTTCCCGCCAGCCGGAATTGTTCGAGAATCATGCGACCCCCTCGGTCCGGATGTTCGCCGGTTTCAAATCGGGAACAATGAGATGCATGATCAGCAAGGCCAACAAATAAACGGAACCGGCAATCAAGAAGACCGGTAGATAGCTGCCGGTAAACTGAAGCACGAACCCGGTGAAACTGGCGATGCCCATTCCCCCAATGGCGCCTCCGAACCCCCCAATTCCCACCACCGAGGCCACCGCTCGCCGCGGAAACATATCGGAGGCGGTCGTGAACAGATTGGCTGACCATCCCTGGTGCGCGGCCGTGGCCAGACTGATCAGCGCCACGCACGCCCACAGGCTATGGACTCGGGTGGCGGCGATGATGGGCGCCACCGCCAGCGCGCAGACCAACATCGAAGTTTTGCGCGCGCGGTTCACCGACCAGCCCATCTTGAGAAACTTCGCCGGCAGCCAGCCGCCCGCAATGCTTCCCACCGTCGCCGCGTTGTAAATCACCACCAGCGGCAATCCCAGGCTGATCAGCGACAGTCCGTGATCCGAGGCCAAATATTTGGGAAGCCAAAACAAAAAGAACCACCACACCGGGTCGGTCAGAAATTTTGCGATCAGAAAGGCCCACGTCTGTCGATGTGGCAGCAGTTGCGACCAGGCAATCTTCGCAGGGGGTTCCACCGGGTCACTTTGAATATAAGCGAGCTCGGTCGCTGAGACGCGTGGATGCTCCCGCGGTTTGCGATAGATCGTCACCCAGCAGACAATCCAAACCGCGCTGAAAAGACCGGTGAACAGAAAACCAAATTGCCATCCCCAGTGAATGGCAATCCACGGAATGACCAGCGGCGCCAGCGTCGCTCCGACATTCGTTCCCGAGTTGAAAATCCCTGTTGCCAGGGCGCGCTCTTTCTTGGGAAACCATTCCGCTACGGTTTTAATGCCGGCGGGGAAGTTGCCCGCCTCGCCGAATCCCAAAGCGAATCGCACGACGCCGAAGCCAAGCACCGTGCGCACGAGGGCGTGCGCCATGGCCGACAGGCTCCAAATGGCAATCGCCACTGCGTAGCCGATGCGCGTCCCCACGCGGTCGATGAACTGTCCCATCAACAGCAGCCCGATGGCGTAAGCGGCGTAGAACGCCGTGACGATGTTGGCGTACTGAATCTCGTTCCAGCCGATCTTGGTTTGAAGCAACGGGGCCAGCAGGCCCAGCACTTGCCGGTCGACGTAGTTGATGGTGGTGGCGAAAAAAAGCAACGCGCAAATCGTCCACCGGTAGCGCCCGGTCTTCACGACGGACACGCCCGGTTCGACCGTGTCCAAGGGGGCAACTATCGACGATTCACTTGGGACTGCCGGGTCAGTCATCAAACT
>CAZIDA010000473.1:0-3181 GCA_964537865.1 uncultured Acidobacteriota bacterium | reverse complement strand
GCATTTCCATTCTGTCCGACGTTTCCACTTGGGATCGCGCATTCATGGTGGACTCCGACCACATGACGTCGATTCCGTTTTCGGGGCTGTTCCTGATGCTTGCGGCGACGACCACCCAAGGGAATGAGAATAATATCCTTCATGGGACTTCCGTCGCGGCAGCCAAGATTCCCCGGCCCAAGAAACGGCCGGGGCCGCCAAAGCTCTCTTCGGGGCAGGAAGCCTTGTTTGGGGATTTGCAACGTCGTCGCGTGAGAAAGCATTCCATCAAGTTGTCGCGAGGAATCGCTCGACCTTTTGAGGCGACTCCATTAGAATTCAAATGAGAATTTTTGAAAAATTGTTTGGCCACTCGATTGGTTTATGGATCCATTCTCGACTCTCCCAACTGTATCCATCCGGGGCAGGAAGTTTTTTGGGCGCGTGCTGTTCATCATCCTCCTGCTGATGTCGATGGGCATCGGCTCGCTGGCGGGATTGTTGTTCGTTTACACCAGTGATTTGCCGCAAGTGAGCGAGTTGGAAAATTACCGGCCGGACGCCATCACCGAGGTTTACAGCGACGACGGGCAAGTCATCGGCTCGTTTGCGCTGGAGTGCCGCATCATCGTCGATTACCGGCGCATTCCACGCGTTCTCCAGGAAGCGATCATTTCCGTGGAAGACGAGGACTTCGAGAAGCACATCGGCATCGATTTTCGCCGCATCCTCAGCGCCGCCTGGACCGATCTCATCAGTTGGAAAAAGCGTGAAGGCGCCTCCACCTTGACGCAGCAACTCAGCCGCGATCTCTTTCTCACGCCGGACAAGAGCTTCAAGCGAAAATTCCAGGAGATTCTTTTGTCGCTGCAGATTGAGCGCCGCTACACCAAGCAACAGATCATGACGCTGTACGTGAATCAGGTGTACATCGGCAACGGCTTATACGGGTTCGCCTCCGGCGCCGAGTATTTTTTCGACAAGCCGATCGAGAAACTGAGTTTGGATGAAGCGGCGCTGTTGGCGGGTTTGGTGCAGCGACCTTCCGCCACGAATCCGTTGACGAATCCGAAGGCCTGCTTGGCGCGGCGCAATCATGTGCTGGATCGTATGGCGGCGGAGCACTACATCACCAAGGAACAGGCGGAAGCGGCCGAGAAACGGCCGCTGGTTTTGCACCTTCATCAGCCCAACAACAATCTGGCGCCGTACTTCATCGAAGACATTCGCCAATATCTGGAAAGCAAGTATGGAACTCGGGCGGTGCATGAGAAGGGATTGAAGGTCTACACGACCCTCAATGTTGCCATGCAGGAAGAAGCCAATCACGCGCTTCGGCAGGGTCTGCGCATCTATGACAAGCGTCACGGCTGGCGGGGAATTCAAGAAAATATCTTGACGGACCACAAAGGCGATTTGTCGACTTATCAAGATGAGGATTGGACGAAGCCCCTCGCGCCGGGCGCGATTTTGAAAGGGTTGGTCACGGAAGTGAATGCCCGGCAGGCGGTCGTGAAGATCGGACCGTACCTGGCCCACGTCACGCCGCCGGATTTTGCGTGGACTCAACGGACCACCCCGCCGAAGATTTTTCATCCCGGCGATTTGGCCTTGTTCAAGATCGTGTCGTTGGACGACAAGACGAAGACGGTTAAGGTGACGTTGGAGCAACAGCCTCAAGTGCAGGGCGCGTTGCTGGTGGAAGAACCGGTCACCGGTGAAATCAAAGCCATGGTGGGCGGCTACGATTTCAACGTCAGCAAGTTCAATCATGTCACGCAGGCGCTGCGGCAAGTGGGGTCGTCGTTCAAACCGTATGTCTATACGACCGCCTTGCTGGACGGAATGAAACCGAACGACACCGTGCTCGATGCGCCGGTCAGTTTCGTCTCCGGAGGCGGTCTCTATACGCCGCATAACTACGACAACAAGTATGAGGGCCTGATTTCGCTGCGTCGCGCGCTGGCGGAGTCACGCAACATTCCGGCGCTCCGCATCGCCGCCAAGCTGGGCATCCGCAACGTCATCGATACGGCGCGAAAGTTCGGAATCACGTCGAAGATGGAGCCGTATCTGCCCACCGCCTTGGGCGCGGCGGACATTACTTTGTGGGAGCAGGTGTCGGCCTTCAGTGTTTTTCCCAACGACGGGGTGCGCGTCCTGCCGCGCGAAATTCGCCGCGTGACCAGCTACTCCGGCGAGGTGTTGGAAGAGGATTATCCCGACGCGACGGAAGTGATTCCCAGCTCCGTGGCGCGCGCCATGGTCTCCATGATGGAAGACGTGGTCCAATCCGGGACTTCTCAACGAGCCAAAGCCCTGAATCGTCCGGTGGCCGGTAAAACCGGCACGACCAACGATTGGACGGACGCTTGGTTCATCGGGTACACGCCGTCGCTGGTGTGCGGCGTTTGGGTCGGCTACGACGAAAAGATTTCTTTGGGCAAAGGCGAAGAAGGCTCACGCGTGGCGCTGCCGATCTTTGTTCAGTTCATGCAATCCGTCTACGACGACCAACCGCCCGAGCAGTTCTTCCCCGAATCCGCTCCCGTGTCCGTTGCCGCCAATTCCGCGGAGGCGCCGGGAAATGTTCCGGTGAACAATTCCGGCGGCGGTTCCTCGGCGCCGCAAAAACCATCTGGAACTTCAAATTTGTCGGGAGTTCAAATCCTTTCGACTCCCAGCCCGCCGGTGAAGAAGGCGCCCGCCGCGCCTGCCGGCGGTGTGAAGTCCGCGCCACCTTCCGGCGCAACGAAGCCGTCGCGGGAAAACAAGTGAACCGGGATTGAGAAGGAGGCGATCAGTCCCCGTTCTTCGAGTGCAATCCAATCCTCCGTGGAGAAGCGCCCGCGCGCCTTTCGATGAATCATGATTCAAGACCGACAGGAGACGATAGCCATGACCCCGCGTATAATAGTTTGGATGGCCACGGGGGTGCTGGGAGTCATCACCTTGAGTTGGTGGACCAGCGCCTGTGATCGACCCGAACCAATGACGATGACACTTTCACGTTCCACCGCGGAATCGACTCGCCGGATTCGCGAGAGGATGGTCCGCGAACAATTGGAGCGCCGAGGCATTCGCGATGCGCGCGTGCTGAACGCCCTGCGCAAAGTTCCCCGGGATCGATTTGTCCCGGAGGATTACCGAAGCCAGGCTTACGAGGACGGGGCGCTTCCGATCGGACACGGACAGACCATTT
>CAZIDA010000472.1:0-3202 GCA_964537865.1 uncultured Acidobacteriota bacterium | reverse complement strand
TGGTCGCCGCGGCGACCACTCAAGAGGATGAAAATGATCACGTGGATTGGAGCTGATCGCAGCCTCGTCCCCGAAGGGGACGCGTCCTCCAGCCCAGGGTTGTCCGCCCGCTCTTCGGCGGACTACCCTGGGTCCGAATCGTCACCAACGGCCCAATCCTGAAAGGGTTGTGTCAAACGACCGCGCCTATTTTCGGCGCAGTTGACGCTTGTTGAAATTTCACCTGGGGATGTCAAATAGAATTGTTATTTGAAAATCGACGAAAGAGCGCTGCGGCATGATGACCCGTCGAAAATCGCGTGAGCTGGCTTTGCAGATGTTGTTCCAATGGGACATCACCAAAGTGGCGCCGCAAGAAGTGGAAGAAACCTTCTGGGTGGTCCGCGAGGAAAAGGCGGAGGAGTACCCGTTCGCGCGAAAGCTTTTTGCCGCGGCCACCTCGCAGGCCAAAGCTATCGACGAAATCATCATGCGCCATTCCGAGCATTGGCGCCTCGAACGCATGCCCATCGTCGATCGCAACGTGCTGCGATTGGCCATTGCAGAATTTCTGGCGGAACCCGAGACGCCCCGAGTCGTGGTCATCAACGAAGCGCTGGAGATTGCACGGCGCTTTAGCGATCCGGAATCGGTGCAGTTCGTCAACGGCATTCTCGATCACGTCAAAGACAATATCAAGAGCGACTCTCCCTCCACCGAAACCGCCGACAAGCCCATTCGCCGACAGCGGCGGAAAGAATAAAGTCTTGGTCATTGATAGGACATAGATGACCAATGCGACAAATGAATCTCTGCGCCACCTTTGCGCCTTCGTCTTAGCAAGTTTCGAGAATCTCGCTTTCTTGACAAGATCTTCAGGTCGCAACGAGATAACCTTGAGCATTCGCCGCGGCGAATTGCGGCCCCAGGCCGCTCAGCGACTCTGCGGTGAATTCTCTCTACCCGATGTGAATCATGGACAAATCCTTCGGGTGATCGAAGCTCTTCGGCCCATATTGCTTGACCCTCTTCTTGGCGCTGCCTATAATCCATCGTTATTTTGTTTTCAAATGGAAATGACAGAGGGATTCCACGTTGACTGAGCCAACGCACACGGCGGTTTCTGAAAGCGATCAGATTGCGCAGCGCAAGAAAAAGCTGGAGCAGATTGTGGCGCTGGGGCGCCTGGCGTATCCGGCCAAATTTGATTGGACCACGACGGCCACGGAGATTCTGGCCAAGTACGGCGACTACACGAAAGAGCAGCTCGAAGCCGAGCGCATCTCGGTGAAGATCGCGGGCCGGTTGATGACGATTCGCGGCCACGGCAAGGCCGGCTTCGCGCACTTGATCGACGGCGAATCGCGGCTGCAAATCTACGTCCGCCTCGACGCCGTCGGCGAAGAGGGTTTCAAGCTGTACCAACTTTTTGACATCGGCGATCTCATCGGCGTCGAAGGCTATCTCTTCCGCACCAAGACCAACGAATTGACGGTGCACGTCGAAGCGTGCGCGCTGCTGGCGAAAGCGTTGTTGCCGCTTCCGGAGAAATGGCACGGCCTTTCCGACGTGGAAATCCGGTATCGCCAGCGCTATCTCGATTTGATCGTCAATCCCAAGGTGCGCGAAACGTTCGTCAAGCGCAGCCGCATGGTGCGCTTCATCCGGCAGTTTTTCGACGCCCGCGGATACATCGAGGTGGAGACGCCCATGATGCAGCCGCTGGCCGGCGGCGCGCTGGCGCGTCCCTTCGTGACGCATCACAACGCCCTCGACATCGATCTCTATTTGCGCATCGCCCCGGAACTTTATTTGAAGCGGCTCATCGTGGGCGGACTGAACCGCGTCTACGAAATCAACCGAAACTTCCGCAACGAAGGAATCTCCATCCGCCACAATCCCGAGTTCACGATGCTGGAGTTCTATCAAGCGTACAGCGATTATCGCGACTTGATGGATTTGACCGAAGAGTTGCTGCGGTCGATGGTGGTGGAGATTCAGGGAAGCCCGGAGATTGAGTTCGACGAAAAGAAAATCTCCTTCGAGAAATTCCATCGCCTCACGATGCGTGAAGCCATAGCGCGCTATTGGAAGAACGACGCCAATCGTCCCTCCGCAGAGATTTTGAAAACCGAAGCGGGCCTGCGCGCCGCCGCCGAGGCGCATAACACCAACGCCGAACGCTCCGGCGGCGCTCTCGAAAAAATCGATGCTGGACCGACGTCCACCGCCGGTTCACTGCTCGGCGCGCTGTTTGAAGCGGTGGCCGAAAAGGAATTGATTCAGCCGACGTTCATCATCGAGTTTCCGGTCGAGCTTTCGCCGCTCTCGAAGCGCAATCCGGAGCGCCCGGAGATGGTGGATCGTTTCGAGCTATTCATTGCGGGAATGGAGATCGCCAACGCCTTCAGCGAGCTGAACGATCCGGCGGACCAGCGCGATCGCTTCGAACAACAACTGCAGCGACGCGCGGACGGCGACGAGGAAGCGCATCAGATGGACGAGGATTACATCCGCGCGCTCAGTTACGGGATGCCGCCGACGGCCGGTGAAGGCATCGGCATCGACCGGCTGACCATGTTGTTGACGAACTCTCGCTCCATCCGCGACGTCATTTTGTTCCCGCTGCTGCGCCCGGAGAAATCGGAGAATCCGTGAGGCTTCGTCATCCGATGATTTTCTTGCCGCAGTTTTGCGAAGGCCGCGCATGAAGACGAATCGCGGTCGCGGCATTTCCAAACAATTCAGACCCCAATGAAATTTGAACTCTTCATCGCCGCCCGGTATCTGAGAGCCAAACGCAAGCAGGCGGTCATCTCCGTGATTACCGTCATCTCCGTGCTGGGTGTCGCGGCGGGCGTGGCGTCGTTGATCATTGCGCTCGCGGTCAATGCCGGTTTCAAAGACGATTTGCAGAAGCGTCTCTTGGGCGCCACCGCCAACATCAATCTCCTGCGCACCGAGAACGACGGCATTCGCGATTACCAAGCGTTGACGACGCGCCTCGCCAAAGTGCCGCACGTGGTGGCGGACGCGCCGGCCATTTACGAAACCGTTCTGCTGTCGAGCGGCACGCGCGCCAAAGGCGTGGTCCTGAAAGGCATCGAGGTGAATCGAGAGTTGGAGGTCGGCGATCTGCTTCGCTCCGTCAAACAAGGCAGCCTCCAGCCGCTTCAATCCGAAGCCGCCGGCTCACCTTCCGCGGCCGCGCCGATCGCGGTGG
>CAZIDA010000471.1:0-3204 GCA_964537865.1 uncultured Acidobacteriota bacterium | reverse complement strand
GCGTATCGGCGACCACTTGAACGAGATCGTCCCAATTGGTGATGGTCTTGCCGTCGATCTTACGAATCACGTCGCCGCGCTTCAGTCCGGCCTTATCCGCCGGGCCGCCCTTTTCCACTTGATCAATGACCACGCCCTTGCCGTCGGTGGCGCCGAAGGAGCGAAGCACAATTTCGGTTTGCGGCGGACCCGTGTGCGAAATTCCGATGGAGCCGCGCTCCACGCGTCCGTGCTCAATGATCTGGTTGTAAACCTGGATGGCCGTGTTGGACGGGAGGGCGAAACCATATCCCTGCCACACGCCCGTGTCCGTCGCAATGGACGTGTTGATGCCGATCACTTCCGCGTTCATGTCAATGAGCGGACCGCCGCTGTTTCCCGGATTAATGACGGCGTCGGTCTGAATAAATCTCTTGAACTGTCCGTTGGGATCGATTTGGTCGCGGTTCTTGGCGCTGATGATTCCCGCCGTCAAGGTTTGATCAAGTCCGAATGGAGAGCCCACCGCCAACACCCAATCGCCCACGCTCACGCCGTCAGAATTTCCCAGCTTGGCCACGGTCAGCGCGGACTTAGGCTCGATCTTCAAAACCGCCAAATCCGTTTCCGAATCTGCCCCGACTACTTTGACGTTGCGATAAACCTCGCCGTTCGCAAGCTTGACGGTAATGCGCTCCGCGTTTTGTACGACGTGGTTGTTGGTCATGATGTAGCCCTTCTTATCGACGATGAACCCGGAACCTGAAACCGGGCGCACCATGGGGCCTTGCTGCTGGTCCGGCGCGCCAAAGAAGTGGAAGAAATCGAAGGGATCGTCAAACGGCCCGGGTCTCTGAGGGCCGGGCAATCGTGGCCGATTCATCGACATCTTCAGATCGGCCGTGATGTTCACCACCGTCGGCTCCACGGTCTTGGCGATCTGGGAGAATTGTGAAGAGAGCTGCTTGGGCGCGGGAATGGTGAGAGGGGTCGCATCCGACGCTGCCTTCTTGTCCGCTCGAACCCCATTCGTGATGAGCGTCCCAATCAGTATTCCCAAGCCCAACGTCGCAAAAATGATGAACGTGGAAAGCAGGGCTCTCTGCTTCGCAAATCCTTTGAGCTTCTCAAATGATTTCGTCATGGACAGTTCCTCCGCATGTTTCGGTCTGAAGAGTCTAACATAGATACTAAGCAATCCGGCGGCCAAAGATTTCTGTCCTGTCCGGAATCATTAAGTGGTTGACTCATCGATGCATTCGTCGGGAATGCCGGCTTTCTATGCGCCAGTCAATCGCGCGGCGAGCCGAAGTGGCGGCCAAAATGGCGTGATTTCCTAATGGCCGAAAATGGTTTGATGGCCGCCTCCGATCAATCGGGGCAGGACATCCGAGCGTTCGGCCTCAACGCAAGGTCCGGGGTTCGCCTAGTCCTTTGCGAATCCCGGCTACCAAAACCTATTTTTTCGGGAAACAAATGGAAAAAATTTCCTCCGAGCTTACGCCGGCTGTTGGCGAAATCGTGCGCGTTGCGCTATGACATCGATTCGATGGGGGTGGTTTTCTTGCGGAGAAGTTCGGACGCGATGATGCCGAGAAAAATCAGCCCGCATCCGACGGCCATTCGTCTGGTCCAATGCTCGTGAAGCGCCACGTAAGTCACCATGGCCGCGAAGACGGGCTCCATGCTGAAGATCAAGGCGGCTCGCGAAGGTTGCGTATGTTTCTGGGCCCAGTTCTGAACGTAGAAAGCCAGCGCCGTCGCGAGCACCGCCGTGACGAACAAGGCCACAACAATCCGTATGGAAAGATGGATTTCCGGCAGCCCGCCTCGAAGCGCAAGCAGGGTCGAAGCGACGGCCGTCACCACGATCTGCGTCGCCACCAAGACATTCAGATTGCACGAGGCGGCAAAACGATCGACCAGCATAATGTGAACGGCAAATCCGATGGCGCAAAGCAGCGTGAGAAAGATTCCTCGATCCATTGGAATGACTGCGCGAGTTCCACTCAGAAGATACAAACCAATCAAAGCGGAAGCCGCGCAACAAAGGTTGAGAGTTCCCGGCGCCTTGCGGCGCGCCAGCGCTTCGAATAGGGGAACGAGGATCACCGAAAATCCCGTCACGAAAGCGGACTTTGAAGGAGTGGTGTATTGAAGTCCGGTGATCTGAAAGGTGAAGGAGATCCAAAGCACCAACCCGATCCACGCTCCCGGAATCAGGTCGCGCCATCGCCCCCGTCGCACGTCCTTCCAGAGCAGAACGACGACGACGAGGGCGGCCAGCAGAAAGCGCAGCGAGAGAAAGGGAAGCGCGTCAATGTGGGCGAGGACGTCTTTGGTAATGGTGAAGGTAGTGCCCCAAATGAAAGTGATTCCCAGAAGGGCCAGTTCGGCCTTGGCGCGGCTGGACATAGATTATAGATAAGACGAGCGGCTCACTGCGCCTGCGATCGAGACAACGTCTCTCTCCAAGTGTAAAGGCACCGGTGCAAGACGGTGACGTTCGACAAAACGGCGATCACCCAGAGAACCGCCGCCATTCGATTGAACAGCGCGCCGATGATGATCAGAACGATTCGTTCCGGTCGTTCCAAAAATCCGACTTTGCACTGCGGAATAAGCGATTCCGCGCGGGCGCGTGTGTAACTCACCATCACCGAGCCGGCCATCACGATGGCGACCAAGACAACGTAGAAGAAGCGGCGCACGCGCGCGTAGTAAATCAAGAGGCCGATAAAAAGAACGACGTCGGAATACCGGTCGATGACCGAATCGAGAAACGCGCCGAAATCGGAAACGCGATTGGTGAGGCGAGCCACTTGGCCGTCAAGCATGTCAAAGAGACCGGCAAAGATGACAATCCCTCCGGCTGCCATGAAGCGGTCGTCGGCGAAAAGATAGGCGGCGTAAAAGTTGATGGCCAGCCCAATCAACGTGAGGACATTGGGATTGATGCGCAGCACGGAAAGCACATAAACGATGCGGTCGATAATCCATTGGCAGACAACGCCGATTTTCTGGGTGATCATAAGGTTTCGATGAGCGGAGTTGCGCCCGAGAGACTAATTGGCGTCGTGGATGGTGATCAGGTTCAAGATCTCGAATTCCCGGACACCGGCGGGCGTCTTCACTTCCACCGTATCGCCCCGCTTCTTCCCCATGAGGCTGCGGCCGATCGGCGAGCTGACGGATATCTTTCCTTGGCTGACGTCCGATTCCTCC
>CAZIDA010000470.1:0-3210 GCA_964537865.1 uncultured Acidobacteriota bacterium | reverse complement strand
GAAGCGCGGCCGAATTGAATCATGCGGGTGGTAAATTCGTTTCCCCAAAATCGCCTGGTGTAAAACATCGGCATCAGTTCGGCGGCGCGCTGATGATTCAATCCGAAGTCATTGCGGACGCGTTCGGGATAAGCCTCCGTGTCTCCTTCGAGCAACGACTGCGCCAACAGTTCTGCCGATCGCAGGGAGAAATAAATTCCTTCCCCGGTAATCGGATCGACCAAGCCGGCGGCGTCGCCAATGAGCGCCCATCCGGGGCCAACCATCTTCAAGCGTTTCAGGGTTGCGAGTTCGGGAGTCGGAATGAGCGCCGAATAAAAGTAGGCGTCCTCGGGGATTTCACTTCGATAGATTCCCAACGCAAATTGGCGCAGCAATGATTTCAGCTCTTCCGCCGAATGCTCCGCCAGTTTGGAGCAGATGCCCAGCGAAACATGGTCGCTCCGGGGGAACGTCCAAATGTATCCTTTGAATTGTTTGAGAAACTTGATGCGGACGAAATCTTCGTGGATGGGCAAATGAAAACCCATCGCCGAGCTGTAATCGGCGATGGAAAAATTGTGGGCCAGCGAATCGGCCAAAGAACTCTTCGCGCCGTTGGCGACGATCACAAAATCGGTCTCGAAGTCCCCGGTGGTCGTCG
Organism: uncultured Acidobacteriota bacterium; assembly: GCA_964537865.1. Classification (GTDB taxonomy): domain Bacteria; phylum Acidobacteriota; class Terriglobia; order JAIQFV01; family JAIQFV01; genus CAZIDA01. The sequence goes on along the minus strand of CAZIDA010000470.1, from coordinate 2,567 downwards.
ACAAGGTCCAGCGGTTTCCCCGGTGAAGTTCCCGGACGTGCGCTTCGATGAGCCGGGCTCCTCGGTTCAAGGCGCGACGCAGCATCAGCTCGTTCAGCGCCTTTCGCGAATAGATGTAGAGCGGCATTCGGAGCGGCAACTGCAAGCTTCGTCCGGCATGATCGATGAGTTCGATGCGCGTGATCGATTTCTTCTCCGTGGCCGCGTCCAGCAGGAATGGATAGCGTTGAATTCCTTTGGCGGTGACGCCGCCGCCGCACGGTTTCTCCCAAGCGCCGCCTTTACGCTCGAAGAGCAGAACGTCGTGCCCGGCCTCCGCGAGGAGGGACGCGGCCATCGAGCCGGCCGGGCCGGCGCCGATCACGGCGATCTTCATTCGGGAAGAAGAGGTGGGCGTGGTCATCTGCTTGAGACGGGCTTAAAATGGTGGTATGGGTTGAGCGTGTGCAAGCCGCCAGAATTATAGAGAGACCATCACAAAAGATAAACCAGAATTTCATGACGGCCGAGGCGGCTCTCTTCCGCTTTTCGTTGGAGCGCGTTCCTGCCGGCTCTCGCTCCGGCGAAGGAGCGATCTGCCGTTCACCTCCCGGTGAATGAAATCCGGCGCGGGTGTGATAGGATGAACGCATCTATGATCTTCGAATTGTTCTACATCAGCTTTGGTTCCCGCAAAGCTTGCGCCATGGTGTACGACGAGCAGCGGAAATACGGCCAGCTTTTCTTCGATCTCGACCAGAAACTCAAGTGCGGCGATCAATGGTTTCTCCCGAAAGATTTGCAGCCGGGAATGAAGTTCGAATTGTCGGCGGAAGAAATTGAGCGAGCCAAAAGCTCTGCTTGACAGGGTTGTTGTAGGATTTGCGTCGCAGACACCCGCCGCGGCGGGTCTGCGACGCAACTGAATTGGGTCGCCGGGATTTCCGACTAGGCGGACTCATGGGCAAATCCCGAACGTCGATGAGAGGCCGATCGAGAAAAAGCCCGGGAGGCTCTCCGCCTGCGGCGGAGAGCCTCCCGGCTACCACCGCAAAGCGCAGGCCCGCCGCGGCGGGTACCTGCCCCACGCGGCTTGACTTTTCGCCGGGCTCGATGAAATCATGGCATCGTGGGTAGCCGTTCATCTTCTTGCGTGAAGAAGGAACTTCCTTGGACATTCTAAAATACTTCAAGAACCGGCAGCGTGATGCGCTCGCGATGATCGAGCGAGTCGTCGAGATGGAATCGCCTTCCGATGACAAAGCGTCGATTGATCGCTTGGTTGAATTTTTGGCGCGGCAATTCAGTTCGCTGGGCGTTCGATCTCGAATTCACCGAGTGCGGAATTTCGGCAATCATCTACAACTCGAAGCGGGTTCCGGGCGCAATCAGGTTTTCGTATTGGGTCACACGGACACGGTCTGGCCGATGGGAACGTTGAAGAATTTTCCATTTCGAGTTGATGGAAGAACCGCTCGAGGCCCGGGGATTTTCGACATGAAGGCGAGCCTCGTGGCCTTTTATTTTGCGTTGAAAGCCATTCGAGACCTGAAATTCAAAACTCCACGCCGGATCGTCGCGCTTTTTGATTCCGACGAAGAAGTGGGCAGCCACTCGTCGATCGACTTGATTTTGAAAGAGGCGCGACGCAGCGATCATGTCTTCGTCGTCGAACCTTCCATTTCACCTCACGGCGGTCTGAAGACGCAGCGGAAGGGCGTCGGCGTGTTTCACCTTAAAGTGCATGGTGTGGCGGCGCATGCCGGCGTGGCGCATGAGGCCGGTGTCAACGCCGTCGAGGAGTTGGCGCGTCAAGTGATCAAGCTTCAAACGATGACGAACATTAAGAAGGGCACGACGGTCAACGTCGGCTTGATCAGCGGCGGAACGCGATCCAACGTCGTTCCGGCGCTGGCGGAGGCCGAGATCGATGTCCGCATCCAAACGCAAAGTGAAGGGAGGCGGCTCGAAAAAGCGATACGAGGACTGAAGCCGTTCAACCGAAAAACTCGCTTGGAGATTTCCGGCGGAATCAATCGACCGCCGTTGGAGCGCACGGCTCAGATTGCGGCGCTTTTCAGGCGGGCTCAGAAGATTGGCGGCGAACTGGGAATCGATCTTCAAGAGGGCTCAACGGGCGGCGGCAGCGACGGCAATTTTACGGCCGCGTTGGGAATCCCCACGCTCGATGGCTTGGGCATGATCGGCGACAATGCGCATGCCGTGAACGAGTTCATCCGCGTGGATAAGCTGTCCGAGCGCTTCGCTCTGCTGACGCGCTTGTTGACGATGGATTAGCGGCCGCCTGCATACGATTCGTCATTCTTTGCATCTCATGAAGGCGTGAAACCAATCCAACATTTCCGAGCTGCAATTGTATTAAGCGCGGCGCTCATTTCGGCGACGCTTCCTGCTTCTTTGCTTGCCACGAAACACAAGAACCTTCTTGCTCAAGAGCCGAATCAGCCGACCATTCGCGTGCATGTCGATCTCGTGAACGTTCACGCATCCGTCTTTGACGAGAACGGAAAAATTGTCAGCGGTCTGAAGCAATCGGATTTCAAGGTTTACGAAGACAACGTGGAACC
>CAZIDA010000469.1:0-3217 GCA_964537865.1 uncultured Acidobacteriota bacterium | reverse complement strand
CTTTCACGCGGCAATTCGCTTTGCATTGAGTGTGTCCTTATCATAGAATTCGCGAAGGGCGATGCCATGGCGCTTAACTGGCGGAGATTGGCATGGTTGTCGGGGCTTTGAATTTCTTCCTCCCTTGAGATCGGAGGCGCGATTTCTTCCAGGACGCGGTCGCGAATGCCAAATTTCCGGCAATGGCGACTGATTTCTCCAAATCCTTAATCGAAGAGCACTGCGGACGACTCGGCGCTTGTTCACTTCGAATCCGTTTTGAAGAACGCGCCGGCGTGGAAGAACCGGTCTCCATTCTCAGAAGCGGCCGTTGTCGAAGATTCGAGACTCCCAGTTTGCTTTTCACGCGATCGTGCGACCGGCCTATGCAACGAAGGAAGCTCTGCCCAAGCGGCGACACATCGTTCAATTCCTTGAAACTTCTCTCTCATCATCCTACTGAGGCCATCAAGAAGGGAATTCGTGCCATGCGGAAATTTTTCTTAAGCGCATTCATGATTTTTCTCGCTGTAGCGACCATGATCACGGCGCTGCCCGCGCAGCCCAAAGACACCGACGACGAGGCCCGGCAAAAGAAACGCGCGACCTCCTCCGCCACTCGCGAAGAAGTGGAATCACTTCGAGAAATGGTGAAGGCTCAGCAGCGCGAGATTCAGGAATTGAAAGTTGCCGTCGAGCGCCTTCTCGCCGCAAATCCAGCCGTGGCTGGACGGGGACCGCAAAGTCCTCAAGGCTCCGAGAGCGCCGCTGGCGCAGCCGGGTCTTCAGAACTTATTGCCGCGTCGCCGGGTTCTTTGAAAGATCAGATGAAGGCATCCCAACCCCCGGACACGCTGCCGCAAAGCGGCTGGAACGGTCAACATTTCTTCATTCGCAGCAGCGACGGCCGGTTCGCGATCCAACCCACGGGGTACGTCCAGTTCGACCATCGCGCGTATGACGGCGCGGGCGCGCCTCCGGCCACTTTCGTCGTCCGGCGCGGACGGTTCGGCTTCACCGGGGAATTCGGAAAGCACTATGAGTTTACCGTGGTCGGCGACTTTGCCGATCGCAACAGCACGCTGGCGCGCGAATTCTCTCTGAACATCAACTACCGTCCGGAGATTCAAGCGGAGTTCGGACAATTCAAAGCTCCCTTCAGCCAGGATGACTTGACCAAAGACGTTTACACGGATTTCGTGGAGCGGGCGCTGACGGTGAATCTTTCTCCCGGTTATAGTCCGGGTTTCCAAGTTCACGGACAGTTGTTCGGAAAGAAAATTGAATACAACGCCGGCGCGTTCAATGGAAAAGGATATTTGAATTTGAACACCACGAGCACGCCCGAAGGCATTTTGCGGCTTCGTTTTTATCCCTGGAGGGACACTTCAAACGCCTGGCTCAAAGGATTCGCGGTCGGCGGCGCGATCGCCGATGGACGCACTCACAACGGCGCCAGCATCACCGGTCTCATGCCGACCGGGACTTTCACCTTCTTTCAGGCGCGGCCGGTCAACGGCGCGGAGTTGCGCGCTAATGGCGAGATGACGTGGATCAAGGGACCCTTCGCGCTCCGCGCCGAGTACGATCAAACGAATCAAGCGCGATGGGAACTCGGCGCGAACGGCGGAAACCTTCCGGGAATCGTCGCGAAGGCGTATTATGCGACCGCCACGTATCTGCTCACCGGTGAAAATCGGCCGGAGAACGGACAACCTGTGCCGCGTTTCGAGGTTTTCGGAAAAGACCGCCGTGGAATCGGCGCGTGGGAAGTAAAGTTCCGGTATTCCAACATGCAGATGGCAGACGGCGCCGAGCATGCTGCCGCCGATCAGTTTTCGACGGGCGTCAACTGGTATCTCAACGGATTCACCCGGTACATGTTCGACTTTAACGTCGCGCGCTTGAAGGATCCGGTGACGGCGCCTGTCCCCTTGGCGCCACAAACGTTTCTCTCGATTCTTCAGCGGATTCAATTCCGCTTTTGAAGGACGGCGCCGCTAGATCGCCCCTGGTGATCTTCTATGAACGCGCATAAGAGCCCCCGGCGAAAAAAACCGCCGGGGCTACCCGAACCAAGCCCGCGTTTGTAAGTAAGGTTTTTACAGCTTGCTCCGGAAGAAGGCGCTCAATGTCAGCGACTCCCAGTTCCGCACCCCGCATCGTAGTGGCCGGACTTTCCGGCGATTCCGGCAAGACATTGGTTTCTCTCGGCCTGATTCTGCTTCTCCGAGAGCGCGGAATCTCCACGGCCACGTTCAAGAAGGGGCCGGATTACATCGACGCGTCGTGGCTGACATGGTCCTCCGACAGTCCGGCGCGGAATCTGGACACGTACTTGATGGGGCGCGAGACGGTGGGGAGACTTTTTGCGCTTCATCACCGGGGAAATGGCGTGAATGTGATCGAAGGGAATCGCGGTCTGTTCGATGGATTCGACGCGCAAGGCACTCACAGCACCGCCGAGCTCGCGAAGCTTCTTCAATCGCCGGTGATTCTGGTCATCAACGCCACCAAGGTCACGCATACTGTGGCTGCGCTTCTTCTGGGATGCCAAAAGCTTGATCCCGATGTTGAGATCAGAGGCGTTATTCTCAATCGTGTCGCGGGTCGGCGCCACGAAGAGATTCTGCGTGAATCTTTGGAATCCGTATGCAAAGTTCCGGTGCTGGGCGTTCTGCCGAAGGGCGATGAAGCGACGCTCCTGCCGGGACGCCATTTGGGACTGGTCACGCCTCAAGAACATCAGCGGCTCGATCAGCTTCGCGATAATTTGCGATCCCTGGTCAAAGACCATTTAGATTTGGATCGGATCTTGAAAGTGGCGACAGATGCCCCTCCGGTAAATTTCCCGATGAAGGCTGAAGAAGAAACCGTCGACGGACGAGGGATTCGGATCGGATATCTCAAAGACTCGGCGTTCACATTTTATTACCCGGACAATTTGGAAGCGCTGGAGAGAACCGGCGCGGAGTTGACGCCCATCTCGCCTTTATCTGCAGCCGAAGTCCCCGGCGATCTGCATGCGCTTTACATCGGTGGAGGATTTCCAGAAACGCACGGCGGCGCGCTCTCCGCGAATCGCGGTTTTCTCGCCTCGCTTCGACAACATGCGGACGAAGGCCTCCCGATTTACGCGGAGTGCGGCGGCTTGATGATGCTTTCCGAGGCGATTCATTGGCGGGGCCAGAGATTCATCCTGGCGGGCGTGCTTCCGTTCGAAGTGGAAGTGTCGAAG
>CAZIDA010000468.1:0-3227 GCA_964537865.1 uncultured Acidobacteriota bacterium | reverse complement strand
GTCGCCGGCCTCATCACTCAGGGGGAAATCCTCTTCACCCAGTCTTATGAAAGAGACGGCGCCTCTCCAAGGGCAGAGCTGCTGGCAAAGCAATGCGCCATCCGGTCGGATCTTCTCGAAAGAAATTCCGCATACGTTTGCCATCATCCGGCAGACGACTCCAATCTTCCCTCAGAATGGCAGCACGCGACTGCGCTTCAAAATCTGATCGTCGTTCCTTTGCTCAGCCGTGAAGGAGAGTTGCTGGGATGCTTTGCGATCTTCAACAAACGCCGAGATCGTTCTTTTGACGATCTGGACGTCGGCCTCTTGCAAGGATTGGCGGCCGGAGCGGGAACCGCGCTGGAAAACGCGCGGATGCTCGAAGAACGGCGCCACGCGGAGGGGCAACTTCAATTACAGAGCGCTGCCCTGAGATCGGTCAGAAACGCCATCATCATCACCGATCGAGATGCAACCATTCTGTGGGCGAACCCGGCCTTTGCTGAATTGAGCGGGTACTCGCCGGCCGAATCGATCGGAAAGAATCCACGGGATCTCTTGAAGTCCGGCTATCATAAAAAGATTTATTACCAAAAGATGTGGAATACGATTTTGGCGGGGCGGATTTGGGAAGGGGAATTCATCAACCGGCACAAGAACGGAACCCTCTACGTCGAGAAGGAAACCATCACTCCGGTTCGGTTGGGAAACGGCGAGATTACGCACTTTGTGGCCATCAAGGTCGACATCACTCAACAGCGCCGCGGAGAGCATCGACAAGCCATTCAATTGGCGATCGCTCACGTCTTGGAAGGAGCCGAGTCGCTCTCTGGAGCGATTCCGCAAATTCTTCGGGCTGTCGGCGCAATCTTAGGGTGGGACCGAGGAGTGTTCTGGCTGCTGAATTCTCAAACTGAACTCTTGGAGATCGCCGGCGAATGGCGTTCATCGAAGAGCAGCGGGCCGGCGTCGAAAGAAGCGGCGCTGCCCATCATATTAAAGAGAGGCGAAGGTCTGCCGGGAGAAACATGGACAACCGGAAAGGCTCAATGGGTCGGCAATCTGGCCGCGGATTCCATTCCATCGCCATGGCGGGTCGCCGCCCGTGAGGACGAGCGAGGCGCGTTGGCCTTTCCCATTCTCATGGGGGGACATTTCCTTGGAGTGATGGGCTTCTACAGTCACGAAGCACAGTCAGAAGACGCGGAACTGTTTCAGATGTTCGCGGTGGTTGGAAAGCAGCTCGGTGAATTTGCGGAGCGAAAGCAGGCGCAAATCGCGCTTCGAGAGTCGAACCAACTCAATCGGGAAATCATCTCGAGCACTGGGGAAGGCCTTGTGGTTTATGACCGCGATTTGAAATATGTCCTCTGGAATCGGGCCATGGAAGAGATGACGGGGATTTCTACTGAATCCGTTCTGGGCAAGTACGCGATTGAAATGTTTCCCGGCATCAAAACCTCAGGCAACGTCCGGGTTTTGGAGCGGGCCTTGAATGGAGAGACGGTCTCCTCGGAAGACCTTCGATATCCTTTGCCGGAGAACGGAAAGACCGGATGGATGTCGGTGATTTATGGACCGCACCGCAACGCCGCCGGAGAGATCGTCGGGGTGATCGCCGCGGTTCGCGAAATCAGCGAGCGCAAGCGCGCGGAGGAGGAACGTCAGGTCATCAACGAAGTCGTGCAGTGCGCCAATCAGGCGACGCGCCTGGAAGATTTCTTCCGCTGCGTGCACGCATCGCTTCGGCGAATTGTTGCCGCGGAAAACTGTTACATCGCGCTATACAACAAAACTCAAGAGAATTTTGATCTTCCATTCTATGTGGATTCTCGTGGAGAGCCGCCGCTCACCACGCTCCCTGCCGGGAAATCAAGGGCGGCGTATGTCTTTCGCAACGGCAGTCCCATCCTTCTGACCGAAGAGGAACTTGAACGGCTCAAGCAGTCGGGAGAGGTGGATCAAGTGCTCATGCCGAGCCGCGCGTGGCTGGGCGTTCCGCTGAAGACTCCCCGAGAAACCATCGGGGTGCTGGTGGTTCAAGACAACGAGAACGCGCGCGCTTACTCGCAACGCGATCTCGATTTTCTCGCCTTTGTGGGGAACCAGGTGGCTTTGGTGATCGAGCGCAAGCGCGCCGAAGACGCCCTGCGCCTCTCCGAAAATCGTTTTGTCACGGCCTTCAATTGCAGTCCCAATCCCATGGCGATTACCTCGCGTCGCGATGGAAAATACCTGGAAGTGAATGAGGCGTTCTTGCGGGAGTTGGGATACAGCCGGGAAGAGGTGATTGGGCGAACGCGCCCTGAGATTGGACTATGGGTCGATCCAGAGGAGTTGGCGCGCCTGGAACAGATTCTGCGTGACCGCGGCGCCATCTCCAATCTCGAAACAAGATTCCTCAAGAAGGACGGCACTCCTCGAATCGGACTGTACTCGGCGGGGACCATCGTTTTGGCCGGTGAATCGTATATCCTCGGAACCATGAACGACATCACCGAACTGAAGCAGGCGGAAGCCAAGAGTCTCTTGCAGTCGGCGCGCTTGATGCAGCTCTTCGAAAATTCCCCGCTCGGGATTGTGATGGTGGATCGAGAGGGTTTGGTGGTCCAACTCAACAAGGCGTTCGAGTCGATCTTTCAGTATTCCTTTGAGGAATTGCGCGGGCGCCCCTTGGATGAAGCCGTTGTCCCGGAAGGATTCGAGAATGAAGGCGCCGCCTTGTTCCACGGTTCGATGCAAGGGCGGGCCATGGAAAAGGAGAGTGGGCGCCGACGCAAAGACGGCACCATTATTCCGACGCAGATTTTCGCGGTCCCGGTGATCGTCAACGGCGAACCGGTCGGCGGCTTCGGCATGTACGTCGATCTCTCCGACCAGAAACGGCTCGCCGATCAATTGCGGCAGTCGCAGAAAATGGAGGCGATCGGAAAGTTGGCGGGCGGAGTGGCGCACGACTTCAACAATCTCTTGACCGCCATCATTGGATACGGCCAACTCACGCTCGGGCGTCTCCCGGCGCCCAATCCGCTGCGGCAGAACGTCGAAGAGATTATTAAAGCGGCCGAGCGCGCCGCCTCGCTGACGCAACAACTTTTGGCTTTCAGCCGCAAGCAGGTCTTGCAGCCGGAAGTGCTGGATTTGAATCATGTGGTTTTCGATATGGAAAAAATGCTGCGCCGGCTCATCGGAGAAAATATCGAATTGGTCACACGCTACGATGCCGGTTTGGGCAAAACGAAAGC
>CAZIDA010000467.1:0-3241 GCA_964537865.1 uncultured Acidobacteriota bacterium | reverse complement strand
CCTATCGCCGATCCTCCGGCGCCCTTGGCGGCGCTGCGGCCCAATTTCTCGGCATATGGATTGGGATGGGGATTGACCGATTACCGGGGAAAGAAAATCGTTTCGCACACCGGCGGCCTCACCGGATATGTTTCGCGCGTCACCTTGGTTCCGGAGTTGAATTTGGGCATCGTGGTCCTCACGAATCAACAGGCCGGCGGCGCATTTCAGTCGATCACATATCACATCTTGGATAAGTTTTTAGGCGCTCCTCAAACGGACTGGATCGCGGCTTTCAAAGAAGCGCAGCAGCAAGCAGTAGAGAAAGCGAAGAAAGTGGAGGCGGAGCAACAGGGCAAACGAAACGCCGATTCAAAGCCTTCGCTGCCGCTGGAAAAATACGCCGGAAAATATCGGGACGCCTGGTATGGTGGCGTCACGCTGAATGATGAGAACGGGAAGTTGGTGCTGCGGTTCGATCATACCCCGGACTTGGTGGGCGACTTGGAGCACTGGCAGTACGATACTTTCATTGCGCGTTGGCGTGACCGATCGCTGGGGGCGGATGCTTTCGTGACGTTTTCGCTGAAGCCCGACGGCTCCATCGATCAAATGAAGATGATTCCTGTTTCTCCGTTGACCGACTTCAGCTATGATTTCCAGGATCTTTTGTTCACTTTGAACCCATGACGACTCTTGGCTCTCCAACGCGTTTTGCGATTGAAACGAGTGGACTGACGCGACATTTCGGAACGCTGTGCGCCGTGGACGGACTCGATCTGCGCGTCGAGGCAGGAAAGTTCTACGGCTTTCTCGGGCCCAACGGCGCGGGCAAATCGACGACCATCAAAATGCTCACCGGTTTGCTGGCGCCGACGCGCGGCTCCATCCTCATCTTCCATCAGTCCATGGCCGAGCCAGCGAGCGCCCGCGAAATCAAACGGCGCATCGGCGTCGTTCCCGAAGACTTTGCGCTGTTCGACAACTTGACAGCCCGCGAGTATTTGACCTTCATCGGACGCATGTATTTGCTCCCGCTGCCGGTGGTGCGGGAACGCTGCCAGCAGTTGCTGGAGATGATGGGACTGGAGAACGAAGAGAAGAAGCTCAGCATTGAGTTTTCGCACGGCATGAAAAAGAAACTGGCGCTGGCGGCTGCCCTCATCCCGAATCCCGATCTCCTTTTCTTGGATGAGCCGTTTGAAGGGATCGACGCTGTTTCATCGCGCGTTTTGCGCGATACCTTGAAGCGCACCGTGGAGCGCGGCGCCACGGTCTTTCTGACATCGCACATTTTGGAAATCGTCGAAAAGCTCTGCACCGACGTCGGCATCATCGCCAAAGGAAAACTGGTGGACCAAGTCTCCATGGAAGAGATTCGTAAGAATGGATCGCTGGAAGAACTCTTTCTGAGAGCCGTGGGCGAGGAACACGCCGAACCCCATCGCTTGACCTGGCTTGAGGAGTAAGTGGTGGCGCAGATCCGGCGCGGCGGAACTGCGCCAATCATCAAACAGGCTTTGGTAGCGCCGGCGGTTCCTCACGCCGGCGGCTTTTCCATGCAGAATTCACGTTGAGCTTCTCGCAGAGAATTCTCAGATGCGGGGCAGTTCAATGAATAAGTCCGCGTATCGCGGACCGACGCATTGGATCCGGCACTGAACTACCCCCGCCCTAAAGAACGGGCGGGGCTACCAACGCGCGGACAGAACCACCGCGGCGGGTGTCTGCGCCACGAGTTGCCGAATGAACTGGAGCCAACTAAAAACAATCCTCTGGCTGCGATGGCGCCTGATGCGCAACCAGTTCTATCGCCGCGGCGAACTGAACATCGTTCTGACGATTTTGATTGCGGTGATTGGAACGGTGGCCAGCGTGGGCGGTCTGTTGGGCGGGTTTCTGATCGGCGGGTGGCTGCTCCCGAAAGCTTCACCGGTCCTATTGATGTTCGTGTGGGATCTCGTGATCGTCGTGTTTCTCTTCTTCTGGATGATCGGAATTGTCCGGGAAGTTCAGCGCGCGGAGGCCATCGACATCCACCGGCTCCTTCATCTGCCCGTCTCGCTGAAACAAATCTTCTTGCTCAACTACATCGCCTCCTATTTCAACTTTGACTTGCTGATTCTTGTGCCGGGGATGGTGGGGCTCATCTTGGGTCTGATGTGGGGCAAGAGCGTCTTAATGATCTGGTTGGCGCCTTTGGTTTTCAGCTTCCTCTTCATGATCTCGGCGTGGACCTATTGCCTGCGAGGATGGCTGGTCGCGCTGATGTCGAATCCGCGCCGTCGCCGCACCATCATCGTTGCCATGACGGCAGCCATCGTCCTCATCACTCAGGTGCCCAATCTCTATTTGAACGTCTTCAATCGGCAGAAGTACCATCCTCGAAAAACCACGACACAGCCGAAATCAAAACCTCAGGATTTGTGGACACAACTGGAAGAGCAACTGGCCGTTCCTTCCTATCTTTCCGCGCACAAATATGTTCCGCCGTTGTGGGTGGGCGGAGGCGCGGGAGCCTTGGCGCGAGGAGACGCGTGGCCGGCTTTGGGCGCTTCGCTGGCGTCGCTGGGGATCGGATTTCTGGGTTTGGCTCGGGCGTATCAATCGACGAGACGATACTATTTTGGGCGGGCCGTGGAAGGCGCGCCCCAAGCTGCTGCGCCGGAGGCTGAGGTCCACGTCACGCGAAAGAATTTTTTGGAAGGGGATTTACCTTGGGCGCCGAAGCCGGCGATTCCGGTGTCGCTCGCTTTTTTTCGCTCCATCAGCCGCGCGCCGGAAGTGAAGATGGCGTTGTTCGGCAACATCATCATGCTGGTCGTCTTCGCCGGCCTCTTTCTTTCCAAGACGTGGACGATTTCCAGCGGCAGATGGGGCGCGTTCATCGCCACCGCCGCCATGGCTCTGTCCACGTTTGGGCTCACCCAACTCATGCTCAACCAGTTTGGAATCGATCGAAGCGGATTTCGATCGTTGGTGTTGTTGCCGACGGAGCGCAAATATATTCTTCTCGGCAAGAACATGGCCTTCCTCCCCATCGCTTTGGGAATGGGAGCGCTCTTCTTGGTTTTTCTCCATTTCATTCTTCATTTGACCCTGCTCACATTTCTGGCCACCTGTCTCCAATTGTTTGAGATCTTTCTCCTCCTGTGCGCGCTGGGGAACTTGGTGTCGATCCTTGTGCCCTACCGCATCTCGGCCGGATCGCTGAAGCCCACCAAAGTTCCGCCCAAGGTGACGGTGATTCTCTTTCTTTCGC
>CAZIDA010000466.1:0-3242 GCA_964537865.1 uncultured Acidobacteriota bacterium | reverse complement strand
CATGAATCCCGTGCCGCTGATGACACTCGTAGAAATCATTCGCGGGATCGCCACCAGCGATGAAACTTACGCCGCGACCAAAGCCCTGGCGGAGAAAGTCGGGAAAGTTCCGTGCGAGGTGAATGACTATCCGGGATTTGTGTCCAACCGCGTGCTCATGCCCATGATCAACGAAGCGATCTATTGCGTCATGGAAGGCGTCGGCAAACCGGAGGCCATCGACACCGTCATGAAGCTGGGCATGAATCATCCCATGGGACCGCTGACGCTCGCGGATTTGATCGGCCTGGACGTTTGCCTCGACATCATGGAAGTTCTTTACGAAGGCTTTGCCGATTCCAAGTATCGTCCTTGCCCGCTGCTCCGAAAGATGGTCGCCGCCGGAATGCTCGGCCGCAAAAGTGGCCGGGGATTTTACGAGTACAAATGAGCGAGAAAACGTTCAATGGCCTCCGCGCCTCCTCCGCGTTGGCGGCTCTGCGGTGAATGACCGTTTACGTGGGAAAAATATTCTCCTACTTTTGTTCCGCGACGGCCTGCGTGTTCGTCAAGAACTTTTCTGCGCGCGCAAGCAAAAAAATGCGCTGCGGCGGAGATAATTTTGTTGCCTGCCTGGAAGGCGTCTTATATGATTGCGGTGATAAGTTTCCACTAAAAGGTTGCTGAAAACTTTTTATGATTCTTTGTCAAAAATGCGCCGCGGTCAACGAATTCGGGCAGGAGGTTTGCTCCAAGTGCGGCACTCGACTGATGTTGACTTCCTCGCCGTATTATCAGGAGCGCTCCGCGGCCATGCCCATGGAGGAGCATTTGCTGGAGCGCATCTCGGCGCTGGAGTATGAGAACAGCAAGCTGAGCGAGCGGATCAACCAGCTTTCCGACATCGTCAACAAGCTGGTGTCCGGCAATTTCTACGACCACAAAATGATCGAGGCCATTTCGGAAGCCTTGAAGAAAGCCCGCGTGGTCGGCGGCCGCACGCTGGAGAACATTTGGCGCGAGCGGGTGCTGGACTATCGGGAGGAGAGCGCGCGGCGCGAACATTTTTCCGGCCGCAAAGAGAGCGTCCTGGCCCTCTGCTCGGAAAAGCACAAATCCAAAGTCAAAAAATTATTGGACGACGCGGAATCGTTTCTCTTCAACGACCAGACCAAAGAGGGCGTCAAACTGCTTCGCCGGCTGCTGCGATTGGAGCCGGGCAATTGCGAGTTGGCGTTCTTGTTGAGCGAATACTTTTATTCCGTGAATCGTTTTACGGATTCGATGCAGTATCTCAAGCGCGCGCTGTCGATCAATCCTCAACACTTCGACTCCATTCTGTTGTGGGGAGTGATCCTGACGAACACCGGGCGTTACGCGCAGGCGGAGAACGTGTTGAAGTCGGCGCTGCGGCTGCGCTCCGATTCTCACATCGCCCACTTGACGTTGGGAGCGGTGTGCGCCTCGCAAGGCGACGAGCAGCAGGCCAAGCTGCACATCACCAAGGCGGTGGGCCTGTCGCCATCTTCTTCCATGTATTTCACGGCGGGAGAAATTTCGGCCAGCTCCGGTTGGAACCGGGACGCCATTCGTTTTTACAAGAAGGCCATTCAGATCGATCCGACTTTTGACGAGGCGTTCTACAAGCTGGGACTGCTGTATTTGAAGAGCCATCGGTCGCGGGCCGCGCAGAGATATTTGCGCACGGCCTGCCAACTGAATCCTCAGGAATCACGCTATCGGGACGCGCTCAAGCCCAGAACCAAAAAGCACGCCCGACAAGATTCCTAACGGCTGGCCGTCAGCCGTCTTCTCCAAAGTTTCCTCCCCATCAGAACGAGACAGAGGCGGCCCACGGGTTCGGCGTCTGAGCAATCATTGATCGCAAAACCAACCTCCAGGGTGAGAAGGAGCTCATATGGCGGAAGAGCGGAATGAAGTGAAGGATCGCGCCATCGAAGTGGCGCTCTCCCAAATCGAAAAGCAATTCGGCAAGGGATCGATCATGCGTCTGGGCGCCAAGGAAGCCTTGGTGCAGGTTCCCGCCATTCCCACCGGATGTCTGTCGTTCGACGCCGCCCTGGGCGTGGGAGGATTTCCGCGCGGTCGCGTCATCGAAGTTTTCGGGCCGGAGTCGAGCGGCAAAACCACCGTGGCGTTGCACGTTGTGGCCGAAGCGCAGAAGCGCGGCGGCATGGCCGCGTTCGTGGATGCGGAGCACGCCATGGACGCGAAGTACGCCAAGCGCTTGGGCGTGGACGTCGATAATCTCCTGGTCTCTCAACCGGACTCCGGCGAGCAGGCGCTGGAAATCGCCGAAGTGTTGATTCGCAGCGGCGCCGTCGATGTGATCGTCATCGACTCCGTGGCGGCGCTGGTGCCCCGCGCCGAACTGGAAGGCGAGATGGGCGACGCGCAAATGGGCTTGCAGGCCCGCCTCATGTCGCAGGCTATGCGCAAATTGAAAGGCATCGTCTCCAAGTCGAAAACGTGCTTGATCTTCATCAATCAGCTTCGCGAGAAAATCGGCGTCATGTTCGGAAATCCCGAGACGACCACCGGCGGGCGGGCGCTGAAATTTTACGCCGACATGCGCATCGACATCCGCCGTATCGGCGCCATCAAAGACGGCGACAACGTCGTGGGGAACCGCACGCGCATCAAGGTGGTGAAGAACAAGTTGGCGTCGCCGTTCCGCGAAGCGGAGTTCGATATTCTATACGGCGAAGGAATTTCGCGCGAGGGCGACATCATCGATCTGGCGGTGGAGAAGAACATCATCGAGAAAAGCGGCGCGTGGTTTTCGTATCAAGGTGAGCGCTTGGGACAAGGCCGGGAAAACGTCAAAGGATTTTTGCGCGAGAATTCTGACGTGTTGACGAAGATTGAAGCGGCGCTTCGCAAAACCCTGGGCCTGGAAACGAAGCCGAGCGCGCCGGCGCCGCCCGCCGCGCCTCCAGCCGCACCTGCAGCGGCTCCCGCGCGCGGCAAATCGGCGCGGTCGTAACGAGCGCGCCCGCGCTTCACCGGGAAGAGAACCGGTAGCCGGGATGCTCTGTATTTTGGAGCATCCCGGATCTCTTTAATGATTCGTTTCCCTTGGATCTCCGGGATTCGCCACAGAACGTACGAATCCCGGATACCCCAACATCCAAGACTTCAATCTCCTGCCAAACTTCTCTCCG
This sequence comes from uncultured Acidobacteriota bacterium, assembly GCA_964537865.1. Lineage (GTDB taxonomy): Bacteria > Acidobacteriota > Terriglobia > JAIQFV01 > JAIQFV01 > CAZIDA01. The sequence goes on along the minus strand of CAZIDA010000466.1, from coordinate 78 downwards.
CGAATCGTGTTCGATCACCGGATTTTTTTCATTCACATGAAGTTTTAGATATTCCATTGCACAAAGAATGTGCTATGA
>CAZIDA010000465.1:0-3244 GCA_964537865.1 uncultured Acidobacteriota bacterium | reverse complement strand
TGCCGAGTCCGCCCACGTATCAAAAAGTGAATCCGGCGGACCAGCCGATTTTGTACTTGGCCCTGAGCTCTCCCACGCTGCCGCTTTCCACGGTGGATGAGTACGCCGAAACGATGATGGCGCAGCGCATCTCCATGGTGAGCGGCGTGGCGCAGGTGCAGGTGTACGGATCGCAGAAGTACGCCGTGCGCATCCAGCTTGATCCGCAAGCGTTGGCGAGCCGTCAAATCGGAATCGATGAAGTGTCCACCGCGGTTCAAAGCGCCAACGTCAATCTGCCCACCGGGGTTTTGTGGGGGAATCATCAGGCCTTCACGGTTCAAGCCAACGGCCAGTTGACCGACGCGGCGGCCTATCGACCCATCATTGTCGCTTATCGAAACGGATTGCCGGTGCGCTTGCAGGAACTCGGCCACGTCATGAACAGCGTGGAGAACAACAAAACCGCGAACTGGTTCAACTCAACGCGCTCCATCGTGTTGGCCATTCAGCGGCAGCCCGGCACCAACACGGTGGAAGTGGTCAATTCCATTAAGGATTTGCTGCCGAAGTTTCGCGAACAGATTCCCGCTTCCATCAGCATCAACACGCTCTACGATCGGTCGGTCAGCATCCGCAATTCCGTGAACGATGTGAAGTTCACGTTGTTGCTCACCATCGGTCTGGTGGTGCTGGTGATCTTTCTGTTCCTGCGCAATGTGTCCGCCACGATCATTCCCAGCTTGGCGCTGCCCCTGTCGATCATCGGCACGTTCGCCTTCATGTATTTGCTCAACTTCAGCGTCGACAACATGTCGCTGTTGGCGTTGACGCTTTCCGTGGGGTTCGTGGTCGACGACGCCATCGTCATGCTCGAGAACGTCGTGCGGCACATGGAGATGGGCGAAAGCGTCATGGAAGCGGCGTTGCGCGGGTCCAAAGAAATCGGTTTCACGATTTTGTCGATGACCCTGTCGCTGGCCGCGGTCTTCATCCCGGTGCTCTTCATGGGAGGCATCCTGGGACGATTGCTCAATGAGTTTGCGGTGACGATCGGCGCCGCCATTCTGGTCTCCGGTTTCGTGTCGTTGAGTTTGACGCCCATGCTGTGCAGCCGGTTTCTGCGGCCGCCCAGCCAGCAGAAGCACAACAGACTTTTTAAAGCCTCCGAGAAGGTGTTCGATGGAATGCTCCACGCCTACGACCGGAGCCTGCAATTTGTCTTGCGCCATCGCATGCCGGCGTTCGTGTTCTCTCTCGTTTTGATTGCGATCACCGGATATCTCTTCGTCGTCATCCCCAAAGGATTCATTCCCAGCGAGGACAACAGCCAGATCATCGGGTTCACCGAGGCGGCGCAAGGCATTTCCTTTGATTCCATGATGGCGCACCAACAAGCGCTGGCGCGCATCGTTCAAGCGGATCCGAACGTCTATGCCTTTTCCTCCAGTGTCGGCGGCATAGGAGGGTTTTCCGCGGCCATCAACAATGGAATCATGTTCATTCGCCTGAAGCCTCGGAATGAGCGAAAGCTCACGGCCGATCAGGTGATCGAAGAACTTCGTCCCAAGCTGGCGGTGGTGCCGGGCATCCGCATGTTCATGCAGAATCCGCCGCCCATTCGCGTCGGCGGCACGCTCGCCAAGAGCCAATACATGTTCACGCTGCAAAGTCCGGACACCCATCAGCTCTATCAAAGCGCGACCGTGATGGAGTCGAAGCTGAAATCGCTTTCGGGCGTTCAAGACGTGGCCTCGGATTTACAGATCAAGAATCCGCAGATCGAAGTTCAGATCGATCGCGACAAGGCGGCGGCGCTGGGAGTGAATGCGGAACAAGTCGAAGACGCGCTGTACACCGCTTATGGCTCGCGGCAGATTTCAACCATCTACGCGCCCAACAACGAGTACCAAGTCATCATGGAGCTGGAGCCGCAGTACCAGTTGAATCCTTCGGCGCTCTCCCTGCTTTATGTTCGCTCCAGCGGCGGACAGTTGGTGCCGTTGGATACGGTGGCGCATCTGGTGCGCGACGTGGGGCCGCTCACCGTGAACCACCTGGGACAACTTCCCGCGGTCACGCTCTCATTCAACCTCAAGCCCGGCGTCTCGCTGAGCCAAGCAGTCGATGAAGTAAATCGCTTGGCCTCGAGAACGCTCCCATCGACCATCACCACCAGTTTTCAGGGAACCGCTCAAGCCTTCGAGTCGTCGACGCGCGGGTTGGGAATGCTCCTGATCATGGCGATCCTGGTCATCTACATTGTGCTGGGAATTCTCTACGAGAGCTTCATCCATCCGTTGACGATTTTCTCCGGCTTGCCTTCGGCGGGCTTGGGCGCGCTGCTGACGTTGATGCTCTTTCATGTGGACCTGAGCATCTACGCCTTTGTCGGAATCATCATGCTGGTCGGTCTCGTCAAGAAGAACGCCATCATGATGATCGACTTTGCGCTGGAAGCGGAGCGCAAGGAAGGAAAAGATCCGGCGGGCGCGATTTATGAAGGTTGCCTGATTCGATTTCGGCCCATCATGATGACGACCATGGCCGCACTGATGGGAACATTGCCGATCGCTCTGGGATTCGGCGCCGGCGCGGAATCGCGACGCCCGCTGGGGTTGGCGGTGGTCGGTGGATTGGTGGTGTCGCAGTTCCTGACACTCTACATCACGCCCGTCTATTACATCTACTTCGACAAGTTGGTTTTCGCATTGAAGAAAGTTTTCCGTCGGCATCCCCAAGAAGGTCCCATTCATTTGGCGCCGGGCGAAACAGTGGTCGTCGGGGAATCGGGCCGCGGAAGGAATGAGTAGCGTCATCATAGATTCAAATCGCGCATGGGTAGCCCCGGCGAGCGCTCTTCTCGCCGGGCGATTAGGCGGGTCGCCTGGTTAATTGGCGGACACCGCATTCAAATTGAATTTGCGGTCTGAGAGATGAGTGAGTGACCCTGAAGAAGGGCCCGAATTTTGCCGGGCCCTTTTTCTTACGTGGCCGACACCCATCACTTCTTGGATGACGAAGTGCTTGCCGTCGTGTTGGAAGCTACTCGGAATTGCATTTGCGTGCCGGAATCGAGATGCAAGTTTCCGTGGCGAGCGGAAAGGACGGAGTTCGAACTGGAATTCCCGCCGGCTTGCGTGTTCGAGTTCAACTGAATATTCCGCTTCGGAGTCTCGGCCGCCAGATTCACGGCGTTTCCCAATTGAGTTCCGGTGGCGCTATTGATGGCGCCTCCCGGGCGGCCAAGAGTTCCCGGCGCAAC
>CAZIDA010000464.1:0-3246 GCA_964537865.1 uncultured Acidobacteriota bacterium | reverse complement strand
CCGATCACTCGAATGTTGCTCATGGGGACGTGAAAGATGTGAGCGATCTCTTCTTGCACCGCGAAGACGCCTTGGGTGGATTCCCACACGGTCAGATGATCGCCGTCCCAAGTCGCCACCGTGCCATGAACTTCCATCGGCGAATGCTGCTGCAGCTCCGTGCGAAACGTTTCTTCGAAGACGCGGTCCGCTTCTTGAAATCCTTGGTGGACGTCGCCGCGCGAATAAACGCCGGGCTTTCCGATTTCGCGGCGGCCGAATCCGCCTCCGATGAAATTGCCTTGCGGAAAGAATTTCACCGGTGATTTGTCGCTCATGGAAAGTTCCGGATCGAGGACAAAGGGAAGCAGATCGAGTTTCAGCTCCACGGCGCGGGCGGCGTCTTCCGCCTGCATTTCCGATTCCGCGACGACGACGGCGATTTCTTCCCCGGTGTACTGGGGCTCGAGCGTCAGCAAGGGGAGCGTTCCGGAGAAAGCGTTGCCCAGGGTGTAAGCCGCCGCATCCTTCGGAAGCAGAATCAAGCGCACGCCCGCCATGGCCGCGGCTTTTTCCGTGGAAATGCTCTTCACATGCGCCCGCGGATGCGGACTGCGCACCACGACGGCGGAGAGCATGTGCGGCAATTGAATGTCCACCGTGTACTTGGCGCGCCCGGTAATCTTGTCGAATCCGTCCACGCGCGGGATCGGCGCTCCCACGATCTCTGTTTGGGTCCAGGCGGGAAGCGGTGGAACTTTGCGCGTCCTCACGGTGACGCGCCGTCCTTCAATGTTCACCACGGTCTCTTCGTATTCCTGATCGCCGGTGGATTTCTGGCTGTCTTGTTCGTCCCTCATAGGCGTGACCTTTCGTTCGATTCGGTGAAGGCGCGGCGGCGCAGCCATTTTGGAGTACGGCGCCCGCGGCGCCGTTTTGGATCGGTCGCAAAATGTTCAATACTTCCGCTCTTGTTGCTCTCCATATCCAAAGCGGCGTCGCCTGCCGCGGCGGGCCGCAGCGGACTTGCCGCCGCACTCCTAAATTTGTTTTTCAGTAACATGCTAAACTTTTTTCATGACCTCGCGGGCCTGTTCGGCGGCGGCCACAATGTTGGCGTAACAACCGCATCGGCAGATGTTGCCGGAAACGGCATAGCGCAGTTCTTCGCGCGTCATGTCCGGCTTTCGATCCAGCGCCGCTTTCAGCGCCATCAATTGGCCGGGAATGCAAAAGCCGCACTGCATGGCGTCGTGATCCAGAAAGGCCTGTTGCAGCGGATGTAGCCGGCCGCCGACGGCCATTCCTTCGATGGTTTCAATCTTGCCAAGTTGCGCGTCCACCGCCAGGAGGGAACAGGAGTAAACGGCGCGACCTTCCAAGATCACGGTGCAGGCGCCGCATTCTCCCCGGGAACAGGCGATCTTCGTTCCGGTGAGTCCCAGATCATTGCGCAGCACATCCGCCAGCGTGGTTCGATTGTCCACGATCAGACGATGCGTCTCACCGTTCACGTGAAGCGTGATGGCGGAATGAAATTTGTCCTCTGGAGGCGCTTCGGCGGCCAGCAGCGGTCTTTCCATCACCTTCAAATCCACCGCGGAAAGGGCTGCCGTCGTGGCAGCGGCGCCGCCCACGGTCGCCACAAATTCGCGACGCGTCATGGGGAAGAAATCTGGGGAGGAATCGAGCAACTTCTCTTGAGACATGGATGGAACCTCCATTGCTCGGAAGAATGAAGAATTTGAAATCCAAGATGTGACTCGGCCGACGAGGGATTCTATCCGGGGAAAATTCGAGGCGCGCGACTTGAGAAATGCGCGATTCGCATTCCACCGTTTGTTGGTAAAGAAATTCCGGTACGCCTGCCGGCCACGCCACATCCCTTTTCAGTTTTGAGAACGCCATGATAGCTCAAAAGGGAAGAGGCGGATGCAAATTTTTGCATCGCCTCAAGCGACCGGCTGTTTCACCGGGGAGCGAGATTTGAGCAGACGCAATCCGGAAAGAAGCGCCAGGGCCAAAAGTCCGCCACAACTGACGAACGGAAAGGCCATGCCCCAGTGCTCCATCGCGAGGCCACCCCAGATCGGTCCCAGGATTCGCGCCAGGCTGGAGAGCGATTGCGACATGCCCAGCACGGTGCCTTGCTCCGACGATTCCGCCGAAAGCGAAATAAAACTGGAGAGCGAAGGGTTGGTGATGCCGGCGCCGATTCCCAGGCACAGCAGAATCAACGCCAGAATCTTTGCGCTCGTCGAGAAAGGAATGAGCGCCGATCCGGCAATCGAAAAAAGAATGCCGATGATGATTAATTTGGGTTCGCGATATTTCTTGGCCAGCCTTCCGATGAGCCCGCCTTGAATGGCGGCGGTGATCAAACCGGCGTACGCGAACCAGAACCCGATCTGGGTGGGGTTGTAATGAAATTCCTTGATCGCCAACAACGGGAAGGTCGTTTCGTAACAGGAAAACATGAAGGTGAACACGAAGAAGATGCCGAACAGAATGCTAAGACGCGGGTAAGTAAACGCTCGGATGATAGCCCGCGGCCCGATTTGGCGTTTCTTCGCCGGGCGCGCTTGATCGACGCGCAACGATTCCGGCAGAAGTAGGATGGCGCAAATCATGGCCACGGCGGAGAGGGCGCATCCGAAGTACGCGGGCAGAGAATATGAGACGTGGCTCAGCGCGCCTCCAATCGCCGGACCAAAAATAAATCCTACTCCAAAAGCCGCGCCGATCATGCCCATGCCCTTGGCGCGATTCTCCGGGGTGGTGGTGTCGCTGACGTACGCTTGCGCCGTCGAGATGTTGGCGGCGGCGGTTCCGGCGAGGAGCCTCGAGAAGAAGAGAATCGGCAGCGTGCCGGCCACGCCCAAAATCCAGTACGACAGACTGGCGCCGGCCAGGCTCATGATCAAGATGGGACGACGTCCCCATCGATCCGAAAACCCGCCCCAGATTGGGGCGAACAAAAATTGCATGAAGGAATAGCTCGCCATCAGCAGGCCGACTTCAAGATTGGTGGCGTGGAATTTTTCCAGCGCGTAGGAAGGCAGATAAGGGACCACAATTCCAAAACCGAGGAGATCGATGAAGACGATCAGAAAGATCGTTGCAGCGGAGGATTTTGTTTTCATGGCCGTAAAAAAAATATCAATGGCGCCGTGCCAAAAAACCTTTCAAGATTTGGCGCCGGCGATTTCGGATTCAACCCTCCGGTAAAAGGGGAGATCGACCACCTCCGCCGCCACCGGACTTTTC
>CAZIDA010000463.1:0-3251 GCA_964537865.1 uncultured Acidobacteriota bacterium | reverse complement strand
CTTCTGATCGCCGTCCGCGGATGCGGCGAGCAAAAACACGCGGTTGAATTTTCCGGAAGGCAGATGAATCTGCTGCCCCTTTGCCACAACGGCGTCCGGCCTCCCCGGTGAAAACGGCGCCAGCTTGAAATGAATTCCCGAATAAGCAATCACCGGTGGCAACATGGCGGCGGGAAGCGCGTCCCCGGCGGCGTCAAATCCGGGCGCAGACTTCGCGCCGTCGGCGCTGGCGACCGAAAGATCATAAGGCAACGCCACCGCCTCTTCGGTCGGCGCCGTCTCCTTGAGCGGGGCGGGGGCAAGCTTTAACGCAAAGGTGCGCGGTTCGAACGGACCGAAGTCCGCCACCAATTCTCCGCGCGATACCGCTGGATGCGAATTGGGCTGCGGCTCTTCCGCGCCATTCACTTCGCGCGCCCCCACGATCGGCGCGGCAAACGCGATGTGAACTCCCGTCTCTTTCACGCCGCTGATCTCCACCAAACGAACGATTACTTCGTCGCCGGCTTCCGCTTTTTTCAAAGCCAGAACGCGGACGCGCGGATTGCTCACCTTCAACATCGAAAATTCCTTGCCCAACCGCCCCGCGTGCTTCGAACTTTGAAACGCCACCAGCGGCTGATTCAAGCGGTACGCTTGCCAATCGCTTTCGCCCTGACGATAGTCGCCGGCATGAGCGGCCAGCCCGTACACAAATTCATGATGCCCCCAATCCTGCGTTGCTTGATCGCTGTAATATTTTCCGTTGCCGGTTCCGATCCCCGGCGTGCGAAGCAGCGTCAATTGAAGCGTGTTGTCGTTGGGCTTGTCGGAACCGTTCTTGCAATCCGTAAGCACAGTCACGCCGAAGGCGCCGCTCTTGTCGGTCAAATCGATCCACTGATGCGAGGGATACTCGAACATCTTTTCGTGATCGTTGGGCCGTCGAACCGTTCCGATGTCCCAATTGTACGTCGCTTCCGGATTGGAAGCGGTCAGCGGGAAGACCGCTTTGAGATTGCGGGCGCCGGTCTTCCAATCGATGGCGTTGGCAAACTCGATGCGATTCCCGGCGTCGCCTGTCGCGAGCCGAACCGTTTGGACAAACTTCGAGCCTTGCGATTCCCGCGACACTTCCAGCGCCACGCGCGCCGGGCCGTCTTCGACAATTCCCGTTTTCACCGGACCTTCGACGTAGGCGCGCGGCGGTTTTTGTTGGTCCGCCCAATCCATGTTCCAGGCGGGCCAATCCACCGGGCGGTCCAGCTTGAACGCCAACCGCGCCGGCGCGGAGAGAAGTTCCCGGTGAAGCGCCTTATCGAAGATGCTCGCGACATCGCCGTTCTCATTCAGCTTGATTCGGTAGCGGGCATTTTCGAGCGACGACTCCGTGACTTTCAGGGTCGAAGTCGCCGGCGTCTCGGCCGCGCGAACGTCGTACACCGCATAGCCGACGGAAGGCACTCGCGCCAGGAACAAAACTTTTTTACCGGACATTTGCGCCGGCGCTTCCTTGCCGTCCGGCCCAATCACCCGAACCGCCTTCGGCGTTTCACCGGGGAAAGAGACTTTGGCTTCCACGAGGTCTTCCCGCGCAATGTTCAGCGGATTGTAGACGACGATGGCCGCGCCGCGCGTGCGCGTATCCATCGCCGACGCGACGGCGTCAGTGGCGCTCGCCAGCACGCCGGCAAATTGATTCATCGCCAGCAGCTCATCGTTCCAAGAATAGTTGTAAGCCTTCGGAATGCTGGTCCCCGGAATGATGTCGTGAAACTGCCCACCCATGACCAACGTCCACGCGCCGTTCAATCGTTCGAGCGGATACGGTCGCCCGCCCAGCCACGCCGCCATCACGGAGGCGCGTTCGGCGTCGTCGGCCAGTACTTCGTTCATGCGGTTCCATCGCTTCAGGTAAGCTTCGGACGTCAGCGAACCGGCGGAGTGTTCCGTCAATTCCAAATCTCCTTGATATTTCGGAAGCCCGGCGATTTGATTCGGCTTGATGTCCAAGAACATTTGTTCGGAAGTGGTTTGAAGAATGCGCAACGGCCCGTTGCCGACAATCACCGGTGAAGCGGAGGAGACGCTCGGCAGCGGCAAATTGATCGGCTCCCGTTCGCCGGGCGGCGGAAGGACGGCCGGGCTTTTCGTCACGATGGCTTCCATCAACTTCACCGACGATTCGCGCGGCGAGCCGCCGATGTCGCCCGTTCCATAATAATGATAATCGGCGAATAGGCCGCTGGCCTTGCCGTCCAACTCCACGCGCTTCACCCAATCGACTGGCGGATTGTGAGCGCTCATCTCGGCGGGCGTGGGAGACTTGCTGAGATCGCGCGTCACGTCGCCGCTGTAATCCATGGCGTTGAGCGCCGCGATGATGCCGTGTCCGTCCGGCCCAATCCAATAGCCCACGTTGAAGGGAATGCCGCGCGGCGTTTTCTCCGGGGAGTCCGGGCCGCCTGCCGGGGCGCCCGAATGCCAGCTCAGCTTCTGCGTCGAAAATCCTTTGATGCCGGCGTGCGCCAAAATACTCGGCAACGACGCCGGAAATCCAAAACAATCCGGCAGCATGTATTCGGCGCTGGTTTTGCCGAACTCGTGGCGGAAAAATTCTTTGCCGTAGAGAATCTGTCGAATGATCGACTCCGCCGAAGGCGAATTGACGTCGTTCTCTTCCATCGACGAGCCGGCGGGAAACCAGCGGCCCGCCGCGACGTAATGCTTCACGCCCGCGTAATCCGCCGGATAGTACTCCTTCATCAGACGATATCGATTGGCGCCGCTGAAATTGAAGATGTAGTGCGGGTACTTCTCGAAGAGCGCAAAGTTCTCGCGCATGGTGTTCGGAAGATACTCCCCGATCGTGGTCGCATAGTCCCATCGCCACTGCGTGTCGAGATGCGCGTACGGGATGACGTACAGCGTCGGCTGCTGGGTGAGGTCCGGTGATTTCGACGGCAGCGACTGCGCCGGCGCCGCGCTCGGCGCCGACGCAAACATCAACAGCGCCCAGAGAATAATTTTCGAGTGTCGCGACATAAGCCCCTTTCCCATTTTGAATGTCCGGTGAAGCCTGAAGATCAACCCTGCCGGCAAGATTATTGATTCAAGCGCGCCATTCGTCAATCGAAGTTCTTGTGTGGCGCAGACACTCTTGTCTGCGCCGCTGTCATAACTGAATTCACGTCGCGTATTTCCACTCGGAAGCGCGCCATTCACGGTTTGAAAAGAATCATTGCTCCAGCGCGAGCATATCATTATTATTC
>CAZIDA010000462.1:0-3255 GCA_964537865.1 uncultured Acidobacteriota bacterium | reverse complement strand
GCCCGCCGCGGCGGGCAGAGATCGGATCACTCACCCCAATCTTCTTCCTCTTCCGGGGCGAGTTCAAATTCCATCGGGTCGAGACCGACCACCTCAAGCTCCGCCCCACAGTCGGGACAGGTGACGATTTCACCTTTCTCGATTTCCTCAGAGACCTCGATTTCGGCATCGCATTCCGGACATGGACCGTACACGACTTGCTCCTCCTGGATGGCGAGCTCGCCGGGAAAAATTGCGCGGTTCGATTCGACCCGCCGTCTCCTCGGCTTGCTCTTCATCTTGAAAACTGTAAACTCTTAATGGAATTCGGAATTCCTGTCAAGCGCAAAGTCGAAGGGGAAAATCGAAGCGATGAGGAGACCAGGAAGGCGCATTGGCGAAGCAGGTAGCCAGCTCGATCCATCGGTGTGGGCCTTTCCGGAGAAGAAGATGTTGGGTGGCGCATAGAGGCGTCTTTGGAACGGGCGCGATCTGTCGAGGAAGGGGTGATTCTTTAGAGTCAGGTGAGACGAGGTGCAAAACACACAACAAACGTCGTGCAATGTCATCCGCAGAAAAATCGCAAGCGGCAAATGTCAGTGTTCGTGACGATCAAAATCCTATGCTTTGAACGACAGAGTCCTTAAAAGCGGACCAGTGATTTCTTTGCTCTGAGGAAGAATGATCCTATACTAAAGGCGAACGCCAAGGGGCCGATTTGAATTACAACTTCGAGTGGGATCCCGCCAGGGCGAGATCAAATTATCGAAAGCACAAAATCGGATTCGACCGCGCGGCAGAGGTTTTTCTGGATCCGTGGATGCTCACGATCTTCGACGAAGCTCACAACGGTGAAGACGAGCGATGGATCACGCTCGGGGTCGATCGAAACGGCGTTCTTCTGGTGTTGGTTCACACGTTTGCAGAGGTTGATTCTGATCATTGTTTGATCAGGATCATTTCAGCAAGACGGGCAACTCGAAAAGAGGCAAAACAATATTCGTCACGGTGAAACCATGAAGAAAGAATACGATTTTTCGAAAGGCGCGCGGGGAAGATTTTTTCGGCCCAAGGTTCAGTTGAATCTCCCGGTTTATCTGGACGCCGACGTGGCGGCGTGGGTCAAGAAATTTGCGAAGCGAAACAAACTGGATGCTCAAAGCGCCGTCAATAATTTGCTGAGAAACAGCAAAGGAATGGCTCAACCCGATTGATAAGGCGTGGAGAGCCGCCGGGCGCTATAGGCTTTTCGCCTTCTGAGCGGATGAACCCAAACTCGCCCTTAATGCCCTCTATCCATCGTGTGGATGTTGGCTCATGCCGTTTCCTCAAGAATTCCTCTTGCTTCAGCGTTGACTGAGTTCTACACTTTTCCCCGGCCAGTGGACCCCCGTGCCGGCACTCTTCTGGCAATTGGCTGGCTGACTTCTTTGCCCATTCAATAACACAGCGTGAATTCTGCATCCCTTGGAGGCATTATGAAGAAATTGTTCCCAACTCTTTTCTTGTTTCTCGTTTTAATTCTCTGTGCCGTTTCAGCAATTGCAGGCGCGGAGAAGCCGCGAGTTTTCATTACGGACAGCAAGTCCTGGGAAATCTCTGGCGGGTTCGGCGGCACAAGCGAGGGGTTTGGTGGCGGCATGCGGGGAGGCGCACGGCCTCAGACCGCGGAGATTATCAAGACCTTCGGAGAACGATGCCCGCAAGTCATCGTGAACATGAAGCAGGAGAAAGCGGATTACATCGTCCTTCTGGATCATGAAGGCGGCAAGGGATACGCGCGGAAGGACAACAAGTTTGCCGTGTTCAACCGCGACGGCGATTCCATTGCGAGCGGCTCAACGCGTAGCCTCGGCAATGGCGTCAAAGACGCCTGCGCCGCGATAGTGAAAGATATCGGTCGGAAGAAAGACAAAGAGAAGTGAGAACGCTCTGGCCACGAGCAAGTGCCGATTTTGTCGAGGCGCTTCGGAAGAGCCAGTGACAGCCGGCTGTTTTCATTCCAGTAGGAAATCGCTGGCCGTTCCCATTCATTCACTTAATAATCAACTTTCACGTGGGCATGGACTTCATGATTCAACAGAAACCTTTGGTGTTCATTAGCTGTGGACAGTACTCCGTTGAGGAAAAGAGACTGGGTCAGGATGTGGAGATGCTTGTGCGGGAGCTCACGCCCTGCGATGCATATTTTGGCCAGAGCCAAAGTGATCTTGACGGGCTCACCGAACACATCTTCGGAGAACTGGACCGCTGCGTGGGCTTCATCGCGATCATGCACAATCGAGGTTCTGTCAAAACTCCCGAGGGTGAAATAACTCGAGCTTCCGTGTGGATCGAGCAGGAGATTGCTATTGCGGCGTTCCTTAAGCAGGTCCATAAGACATCCATCTGTGTTAGGGCCTACATTCATAGAGGCATAAAGCTAGAAGGTGTTAGACAATTTGTTCTTTTGAATCCCGTGCCGTTCGATTCCCATGATGAGGTGATTCAAGATCTGCGCCAATTTCTTCAACAATGGAGACAGACGATGCCAGCGGATGGGATGACTCCTCAAGCCGAAGTAACTCACCCTGTCACTCTGATGAGGAAAGAAGATGGACGATTCGAATTAAGTTTTGAGGTTATTTTGAAGAATACCGGTGCTATGAGAATGGAAGATTATGTGGTTGAGATAGAATTTCCGTCTACCTTTTTGAATCCGTCGACGTTTTACGCTGCAGAAGTTCCTGGCAGACGAACTCCTACCCATATCTTTTTTCGCAACACGAATGATTCACTCGGCAAGGGGAACATCTTTCCAGGCGACAACCTGAAAGTCTTTATCGTGAATTTCTTCTTTGACAATACTATTCACACATCTGCCGATGTTGAAAGGAAGGTGGTTGTCAGGATTCTCTCCAAAGATAAGCTCCTCTTGGAAGAAGAAAGCACAATCGGAAGCCTATTGCCCGCCCAAGTGCGTGATCGTTAGGAGAAAAATGTGCGGTGAAGCCGCGATCTCATGCTTGCTTTGAGGCGGCTCTCACCGCCGGCAAGTCCGTGACGGACTGTGGCAGTGGAAAAACTAATGCGCGGCGGAACGAATTCAGCCTACTCTTCTGGTACGCTTGCTTCAAGGTTTTTCTGAGGGTCAATCACATTCCATCAACGCGAAAGTGAGTTGGAAAATGATCACACGAAGAGCTGCCTGCATCCTCATCGTCATTTCATTCTTGATTCTTCCGGTTGGTCTTCTGGCTGCCGACGATCCTTTCTCCGGCGTGTGGAAGTTGAACC
>CAZIDA010000461.1:0-3259 GCA_964537865.1 uncultured Acidobacteriota bacterium | reverse complement strand
CCTGCCGTTTCGATTTGTTCTTTTGCCGGATCAGGTGCCGACCGGCAAAGCCATCCGCCAGGCGCTGCGAAAGGTGGGAGTTCGTCTGCAAGTCCAGATGGAGTACGACAACTTCGAATTGATCAAGAGGACGGTGGAAATGGGTTTGGGGCTTTCGCTGGTTCCGCGGCAAGTGGCCGCCCTGGAAGTGAAGAACAATAAACTGAGGACAATGAAGATTTCTGATTTTCCATTCACGCGTCCGATGGCCGTGGTTTACCGGAAGGGCCGGGCTGTGTCGCCGCCGATGCGAGCGCTGCTCTCGATCTTGAACGCGCATCAAGCGGAGTCCGCCACGACCACAGGTTAGCTCGATCCTCGATGAGCGATTCGCCGTTCGCCGGCGACAATTTCATGTCTGAATACGAGATCTCATGATAAGATTTTGCGCGATTTATCCGCGGTTTCCATTCTTTTGCGCGGCCAGATTTAATACCAATTCTTGAATCTCTTCAGGGGCCATCATGTCGGAGCATTCTTCTTCCATAGGGATCATTGGGCTGGGCTACGTGGGATTGCCTTTGGTTATTGGATTTGCGGCGAAGGGATGTGAGGTGTGCGGCGTGGACGTGGATGCGCGCAAAGTCCAGATGTTGAACGAAGGGAAGAGCTACATCCGCCACATTTCCGACGATGCCATCCGGTCGTTGAAGCAATCGGGGCGTTTTCGAGCCACCGTTGATTTCGCTGAGTTGAAGAAGGTGAAGACGATTATCATCTGTGTGCCGACTCCGCTGACGGAGAAGATGGAACCCGATTTGACGTACATCACGCAAACCGGGCAGTCGATCGCCGAACAGCTTCAGCCCGGCCAGTTGGTCGTGTTGGAGAGCACGACGTATCCCGGAACGACGGAAGAGTTGTTGCTGCCGATCCTGGAAAAGAGCGGATTGAAGGCGGGAAAGGATTTCTTTGTGGGCTTCTCGCCCGAACGGGAAGACCCGGGAAACAAGCATTTCAAGACGCAACAGATCCCCAAAGTCGTCTCCGGAATCGATTTCCAGTCGCTCGAACACGTCCAATCCGTTTACGAGCGATTGTTTGAGAAAGTGGTGGTCGTGTCCTCTCCGCGAGTGGCGGAGATGACGAAGTTGCTCGAAAACATTTATCGCTGCGTAAACATCGCGCTGGTGAATGAGTTGAAGCTGTTGTGCCGTCGCATGGGAATCGATCTTTGGGAAGTGATCGGCGCCGCCTCGACAAAGCCGTTTGGCTTCACGCCCTTTTATCCGGGGCCGGGGCTGGGCGGACATTGCATTCCCATCGACCCGTTCTATTTGAGCTGGAAAGCCAAAGAGTACGATTTTCCGACGCGCTTCATTGAACTGGCCGGAGAGATCAACACGGCCATGCCGTTTCATGTCGTCGATGCGGTGGCCGAGGTGCTCAATCGAGACCAAAAAAGCGTCAAAGGATCGCGCGTCCTGGTGTTGGGGGTTTCGTACAAGAAAGACATCGACGACCTTCGCGAATCTCCTTCTTTGAAGATCATTCAACTTCTTGAAAGCCGGGGCGCGCAAATCGATTACAACGACCCGTATTTTCCGACTCTTCATAAAATGAGAAGATATGATTTCAGGAAAAGTTCCGTCGAGGTGACGCCGGAGACGTTGCCTCAATACGATTGCGTGGTCATTGCCACCGATCACTCAGGTTATGACTACCCGATGATCGTTCAATACGCCCGGCGTGTGATCGACACGCGCAATGCGACCAGCCGGGTGGAGGGAAGAAATTCAAAGGTGGTGTTGGCGTGACGAATGAGCGGAGGATGGACCTTTCCTAATGAAGTGCGCCTATTGTGATTCAGAGTTGCCTGCCGACAGCCGGTTCTGCAAGAAGTGTGGAGCCACCGTCGTCGACCAACTGGAAGGGGAAGCTCCACGAGGTTCGATGGCTTCATTGGCGCCACGAGAGAGGCCCAGAGATCCGAGTATCGAGGCGGCGCTGGAAGAGGATCTGGAAGGCCTCAACGAACTGTTGAGCAAGACCCGGGAGCCGGAAGCTCGCGAGGAGATTCAAAAGAAAATTCGGTTGAAGAAGGTCAGGCGAAGACGCAAAGGAGTGCTCCACCATCTGCATTTGAGTAGCAGCGCCAAACTGGACGTGAGGAAAATGATTTTTCTTCTGGCAGGTGCGATTGTATTGGCGGTGGTCATCGCATACATGCTGCTCCACTACTTGCAGGGCCGCGATGTCCAGCCACAAGTGATAGAAGGAAGCGTTGTCTGTCCTTCAGAGATAATTGATCGATGCGTTTTGAAGAAGGAGAATTTCAGTATGGCCTTAAGGCTTGATGCGAATCGCGCCGGTCGGTTGCGGAACGAATGGACCTCGATTGGCTGAGGCCTAGAGGGGACTGCGGAATGCCATCTTCGAGGAAAGGAAGTGAGCGGACTTTTTATCGATTGATCGGGGCGAGAGGATTCGAACCTCCGACCTCCTGCGCCCAAGGCAGGCGCGCTAACCAGGCTGCGCTACGCCCCGACAAGGGTCGTTTTCAAAACGCCATCAAGCTACAGGAGAAAGCATTTGATGTCAATCCGTCAGTGCGATTGGCGTTAAACCCGTGAAGCGCGGAGGGATCTTATCTGAAGATTTGAAGGCGCCAGTCTCATTAAGATCGTCATTGTGAAGCCCCTGTAGATCTCTGCGTCAGCCCTTCGTTTGAGTTCAAGTTCAGGTTCCCTCCTCGCATCCTTGTACAGTCCATGTGGGCACGTCTTTGCCGCTTGTGAAAGAGTTGACACTTTTAGCCTCTAGCATGTGTTCGTCATCACAAGATCTGCCAGGCGGCAGGGACGGCGGGAGCAGTCCGCTCTGCGCTCGCGCGGAGGCCTCGAGGAGATCATACTTTTGTTTGGACGCGGGTGGTCGTGAAAGGATAAGGCTATCGTAAATCAAGACTCAATGTCTGGAGATTCTCGCAAGAGAGTGGCGATCTTGTTTGGAACTCGGCCGGAGGTGATCAAGCTCGCGCCGGTAATCCACGAGTTGGAGGCGCGTTCAAGTGATTTCCAAACGATCAACATCACTTCGGCGCAGCATCGCGAGCTTCTCTATCCCTTCATCGATCTCTTTGAAATTCGCGTCGATCACGATCTTCAGTTGATGCAGGAGAGTCAGACGCCGGAAAGTGTATTCGGCGGCGCCTTGTCGAAACTCGAGCCGATTTTGGATTCGCAGCAGCCTGACTTGATGCTCGTCCAAGGAGATACCA
>CAZIDA010000460.1:0-3263 GCA_964537865.1 uncultured Acidobacteriota bacterium | reverse complement strand
GGAACGGTCGAGTGGAATGTCGACACAACCCTCCGCCAATTCTCCCGGCACGACGAAAGAGATTCCAATCACCGGTGAAACTTCCGGCAGCGCCGGCGGCTCCCGCTCCATGTCGGTGGACCAATGGGTGTTGTCGGTGCTTCCGCCCGGACGGCCTCCCGTGGAAGCGCAGGAGAATCTTTTGGCGCGGCTCGCCAATCTTCAACAACAACTCCGAGCCAATCCCAATAACGATCCCGTGCGTCACGAATGGTTGAGAACGGTTTCCGCGCTTTATGCCGGCTACAGCGCCGGCAACAACTTGGCGGGCGCGGCTGCTTTGCTTCGCCGGGCGCTAAGAATTTCTCCGAACGAGTTTTCGCTGGAGTTGTATCTGGGAGCAGTGCTTCTTCGAATGAATGAATACCGGTCGGCGCGGCAAGTGCTGCGAGCGGCGCTGGCGCTTTCCCCGGATTCTTTGGATGTCAACGAATTGCTGGGCATGGCGGAGTATTACTTGAACAACAACACGGCGGCGATCGAGCGATGGGAAGCGGCCCTGAAACTTTCGCCGCAAGCCAAGGTGGCCGGCCTTCTCGAAAAGGCGAAACGCGAGCAGTCCGTGGAACAGAATTTCCAGTTGCGGCAGTCGAATCATTTTCGAGTGAGTTCGGAAGGAAATGTTCTCAACAGCAGCTTGGCCGCCGCGATTGTTGGGGAACTGGAGAACGATTACAGCGAGTTTCGTTCCACGTTTGGGACTGCTCCGCCGCAGCAGATTCCGCTGTTGCTTTATCCCAACCAGGAATTTCAGGAAGCCACCAGCACGCCGCATAATGTGAGCGGACTGAATGACGGAAAGATTCGCATTCCCCTGCGCGGTCTCACGGCGGTGACGCCGACTTTGTCCATCGTCTTGAAGCACGAGCTGGCCCATTCGTTCATTCAGTACAAATCGCAGGGCCACGCTCCCCGGTGGATGCACGAAGGCATGGCGCAGTATCTTTCCATTCCCGATGTTTGCGGCCACGAGAATCCTTGGTGGGAGCAATTCAAAAAGCAAGATCCCATCCCGCTCGCTTCGCTCGACGGCAAGTTGGATCCTACCGCATCGGCGGGGGATTCCACTCAAGCCTACTTGGAATCGCTTTCTTTGGTGTGCTACATCAGCGATACTTTTGGGCCGAACGCGCTTCAGGAATTGTTGTCGGACAGCGCTGAGATGGGATCGTTCGCCGCCGCCGAGAAACGAGTCCTCGGCGATAACCCGCAAGAGCTGCAAACCTCCTGGAAGAATTATTTGGATCGCCTGTCGAGACTTTAGTCGTCGCCATCCCCCGTCCCATCCGTCCTGTTCGTCCCATCGGTCCTAATCTTGGAACTCACCGGATCTCCTGCCTTTCTTTTTTGCATCAAAATTGGCATTTGCTCCCCATGTTAAGTTATATTTTCGCCTGCCGGTTCTGATCCTTCTGAGGCGCGGGACTTTCTTTGTACACCCTTTACAGCTTCTTATCATTCCTTGGATTTGTGATGGTGCTGCCGTTCTTCCTTCTGCAAGCGGCGCGGCACGGGAAATATTTGTCGAATCTCTTCGAACGATTGGGTCGGCTTCCGCGAAGTTTGAAGCAGAATTCACCGGGAGCGATTTGGGTGCATGCTGTTTCGGTGGGCGAAGCCATGGCGGTGGCGCCGCTCATTGACCGATTGCGCGAGCGGGTGGGAGAGCGAAAAATTCTGGTGTCGACCACCACGATAACCGGACAGCAAGTCGTTCGCGAGAGAATCTCCATGGCCGACGGTTTTTTTTACTATCCGTTTGACTGGCAATGGAACGTGCGGCGCAGTCTGTCGCACACGCTTCCTTCCCTGGTGTGCCTCGCGGAGACGGAATTATGGCCGAACTTCATTCACGAGGCGCATCGTCGAGGCGTGAAACTGGTGGTCGTCAACGGACGGATTTCTCAAAATTCCCATCGATGGTACTCCCGCATCACCGGATTTCTTCGCCGCGTTTTGAAAGAGGTCGACCTTTTTCTGATGCAGACCGAGGAAGACGCGGAGCGAATTCGCCGCTTGGGCGCGCCCCCGGATCGAGTGGTGGTGTTGGGGAATTTGAAATATGACATGGCGCTGAATGGACCATCGGAGGAGAACGGAAGATGGGTGCGTCGGAATTTCATGGGAGAGCGGCCGTCGAAAATCTGGATCGCCGGGAGCACCGGGGAAGGCGAGGAGGAAATGGTGCTCACCGCGTTTGAGAAAATCCGGCGCCGCATCCCTTCTTTGCGATTGATTCTTGCGCCTCGGCATCCGGAGCGCTTTGACGCAGTGGCGTCGTTGCTCACCACGCGCGGGTTGAGTTTTATCCGACGGACGCAACTTTCCGCGACGGCGGCTCCGCCCACGGCATCCATTTTGTTGCTCGACACGGTGGGAGAATTGTCGGGGCTTTATGGACTCGCCGATGTGGCGTTTGTCGGCGGCAGTCTCATCAAAAAGGGCGGCCACAACATCATTGAGCCGGCGGCGGCCGGAGTGCCGGTGCTGTTCGGTCCACACACTTCGAATTTTGCCGAGATGACTCGCGACTTTCTCGCGCATGACGCCGCGCTGGAAGTCAAAGACACCGATGAACTCGCCGCGTCGACGGCGGCGTTGTTGGAAGATTCATCGCGCGCCCGAGCCATGGGAGATCGCGGTCGCGCATTGGTGGCTCGAAGCGCCGGCGCCACCGCCCGAACCGTCGAAAAGATTTTGGAACTCCTATGATTCAAAATCCCGTTCTTCGCGGTTTGGTCGCGCCCGGCGCCGGGCTTTACTCCACCTTGATGCGCTGCCGCGCCGCTCTCTACCGGCGAGAAATTCTGCGAAGCGTCAAGGTTTCTCCGCGCGTGATCAGCATCGGGAATTTGACGGTGGGCGGGACAGGCAAGACTCCCTTCACGCTGCGGCTGGCGGAGTTGTTGCGCGACCGGGGCCATGGCGTCGCGGTTTTGTGCCGCGGATACAAGCGCGAGTCCGGTGAACCGATCACGTTGGTGTCCGATGGAAAGACCGTTCTCGCGGATGTTCGAAAGTCCGGTGATGAAGCGCAGTTGATGGCGCGGCGATTGACGAACGTCGCCGTCGTCGCCGGATCTCCGAAGTGGCGCGCCGCTCAGTGGGTCGAAAAGAATCTCTCGCCGCAATGGCTTTTGGTGGACGATGGTTTCCAACATCTCAAGCTCCATCGCGATGGGAACATCCTGCTGTTGGATGCGGATCGCCCGTTTGATAATGGG
>CAZIDA010000459.1:0-3267 GCA_964537865.1 uncultured Acidobacteriota bacterium | reverse complement strand
CGTTCGCGCTGTTCTTCACCGGCAGCGCCACAGTCGGGCGTGAGGAGGACTTCGCACAGAAACAAGCGACTTCGCCGAACGGCATGGTGGTGTCTTCTTTCCCCGAGGCCACGCTTGCGGGAGTGCGAATGCTCGAAAGCGGTGGCAATGCGGTCGACGCCGCCGTGGCCACGGCATTTGCGTTGGGTGTCTGCGAACCTTGGGCATCCGGACTGGGCGGCCAGTCGTACTTGTTGGTACATTTGAAAGACGGACGCGACATCGCCATCGACGGCTCTTCCATCGCTCCCGCCCGCTTCAATCTGGACGAACTCCGGCAAGGTCGAAATCGGTTCATCGGATACAAGAGCGCCACGGTCCCGTCGACCGTCGCGGCCCTTGCCTACGCCCTTGAAAAGTATGGAACCAAGAAGCTCAGTGAGGGGATGGCGCCGGCCATTGAGATTGCCGAAAAGGGCTACCGCATCACGCCGCTGCAGCGGTCCATTTGGTTGGAGAATGTCGAAACGCTGCGAACGTCGGAGGGCGCGCGAAGAGATTTCCTCAAGAACGGAAAGGACGCCTGGGACGTGGGAGACTTGTTCATTCAGCCGGAACTAGCCCGCACGCTTCGGCTGATTGCAGAAAAAGGCCCGGAAGTGTTTTATCGCGGTGAAATTGCGGATGCCATCGAAGCCGATATGATTCGAAACGGCGGCTACATTCGTAAGGACGATTTGGCGGCGGTGCGGATTCTTGAGCGCGAACCGGTCCGCGGCACTTATCGCGGCTTCCAAGTGGTCTCCTTTCCTTTTCCCGGATCCGGCGACACGGTGCTGGAAATGTTGAATATCCTGGAAGCGTTCAAACCGAAATTCTACCGCCGCGATTCAGTAGATCGACTGCAAGCGACGGCCGAAGCGATGCACATCGCGCTCGTCGATTCGAGAAGCAACACGCCCGACCCCAACATTCCACCGGAGCGACGCGATATGCATTTCATCCAAAAATCTTTTGGCAGAGAACGCGCCGCGCTGATTCGCTTTGACCGGCCAGTCGACGAGAAGCTCTTGAACGCGCCGCCCGGCGAGCCGGACGATGACGCTCAAACGACGCATCTTTCAACCGCCGATCGCTTCGGCAACGCCGTCTCTCTGACGCAGTCGATCTGTCTTTATCACGGATCGAATGTGGCCACCCCAGGTTTGGGCTTCCTCTACAACGATTACATGCAAACCTTCGATTACCGGCATCCGAACAGCCCGTATTACATTCGCCCTCATGGCGTCTTTCATTCCTCGAAATCGCCCACGATGATCTTTCGGAAAGGGAAACTCTTCCTGGTCGTGGGCAGTCCCGCCAGTCCGCGCATCATCACCGCCATCGTTCAAACCCTCAACAACGTTATCGATCGAAAGATGTCGTTGCGGGATGCGATCTTCGCGCCGCGAATTCATTATTCCGGGGGACTCTTCGATCTCGAAGCAGTTTCACCGGTGACAGTAGAGATGATCGACTCGCTCAAATCTCGCGGCTACAAAGTGCGGCAATTCAAATCGCTGGATAAATACTTCGGTGGCGTTCAGGCCATTCATTACGATGCCAAGCGACGGACATTCACCGGGGTCGCCGATCCCAGGCGAGATGGGATCGCAGCGGCGCCGATGATGTTCCGGTGAATGAACACTTTCCTGTGCTTGGGAGTGGTCGCGCCGCATGAAATATCGCCTCAAAATGGATTGTCCCTCGTAACTGCCTGTGGCACAATTTGCACATCATGAAGATGCGGATCACGAAGGTGTACACGCGGGGCGGCGACAAGGGCGAGACGGCGCTGGTGGGCAATCAACGCGTGCCCAAGGACTCGCGGCGCATCGAGGCCTACGGTACCGTCGACGAACTGAATTCCGTCATCGGGATCGCGCGCGCGCTGAATCAAAAGTTTGGAAAAGATTCGCCGGCGACGGCGCGCCTCGATCAAGAGCTGAAGAAAATTCAAAACGAATTGTTCGTGGTGGGCAGCGATCTCGCCACGCGCCTCGACGATCGATGGGCCGGCATGCCGCTCATCGAGCAGCACCACATCGACGAGATGGAGAAATTGATCGATGAATTAGAAGGAGAGCTTGGCCCGCTCAAAGAATTCATTCTCCCCGGTGGAGGCCTGGTGGGCGCTCAACTGCATCAAGCGCGGACCGTGTGCCGACGGGCCGAACGCGCCGCCGTCTCTCTTCGCCGCGAAGAACCTATCGGTGATTTCGTCATTCCCTACCTCAATCGATTGAGCGACGCATTGTTTGTGCTGGCGCGATGGAGCACGCGTCAAGAAGGTGAAGCGGAAGTGCTGTGGGAAAGAGAGAAATAGAGGCAAGGAATCAGGTGTCGGGTGTCAGGGACCAGGTGTCAGGTGCGAGGTGTGAGCAGGAAATTTTCCGGTGTCGGGTGTCAGGAGAGAGAGTGGGTAGCACGCCTACGCTTTTTCAGGGCGGTGCGGTTCTACGAAAAATCAATGAATCCTGCCAGTCATCAAGATTCTTCCCAATCGGCTCTCACTAGCCGCAGCCTTCGCAGAAAACACTCGGCTGCGCTACCATAACTTTAAGCCTTCTGACTCGCACCTCACACCTCACACCTGCCCCTCACACCGATCCCCCCCCAATTTCATCAATCGCTTCCACTGCTCGTCGCTGACTTGCATCACGGAAAGACGCGGCAATCGCACGAGATCAAAACTCTGGAGCATTTTGTCGCTCTTGATTTCTGCCAGTGTCACCGGGCGTTTCAATTGCGCTTTCGGCTTGAGATCGACCACCGCCAGCTTGGGATCATTCTCTTTGGGATCCGGATACGGATTCGAGATTACTTCGGCGACGCCGACCCATTGCTTCTCGTCGCCGGTGTGATAGATGAAGGCCTCGTCGCCCTTCTTCACCTGCCTCAAATATTTCAGCGCCAAATTGTTGGAGACTCCGTTCCACACGGTCTTCTTGTCGCGCTCCAAATCCGCATAGGAATAATGAGTCGGTTCCGTTTTGAACAACCATCGCGCCATGCCGAAACTCCTTCATCGAATTTCTGTTGCCTACTGCCGAACCACCGCGTCAAACAAGATGTGAACGATCAGAAGCGCTCCCGTCAAAACCGAAAACAGGCGATGATACAGCGAGAGCTTCTTCATCAGGCCGGATTCCGTCTTCTCTCCCTGGAGTTTTCGCAAGATGAGGCACGCCACTCCCAGCAGAATCGCAATCATCAAGAGCGACAGCAGGATTCCCCGCAGATCAAAAC
>CAZIDA010000458.1:0-3271 GCA_964537865.1 uncultured Acidobacteriota bacterium | reverse complement strand
CTTTGTATCCGCGCGCGGCACAAATCATCGCATAAGCGACACCGGTATTGCCGGAGGTGGCATCCAGAAGAATCTTTCCCGGCCGCAGTTGGCCGCTGAGTTCTCCTCTGCGAATCATGTTCCATGCAGCACGATCCTTGACGGAGCCACCGGGGTTGAACCATTCGGCTTTCCCATAAATCTCGACGCCGCTCGGGGCCTTGCGAACCGTTCGAATGAGGCGCAGAAGCGGCGTATTGCCGATGGCGGCAAACAGATCCACGTCTTCTGCTATTCTCTCCAGTCGTGCCGTCTCACTCATGAGATTTTCCTAGGCGCTGCCCGCGATGAGCAAGCTCGATCTTCATCCTTGTCTCGACAAGGTCCGCAAGACCATTCTTGGAAACGACAATTATAGCACAGGGACCTGCGTTTTCAGGGCTGCGGCGCGACAAGTTGCAAAAAGTTACGAAGCCTCGCGGCGAATTTACTTCATTGCACCATCGTCTCTTGGAAATGAGACGGCGAGGTGGGGATGAGCGAGGCGTGATGGTGAATCAATCGCCATTGGCCCTCAGTGAACTTGAAGATGTTGGTTGCCGTCGCCTGTGCCGAATCAAAGCCATTCACAAAGCGGTTCGAGATTTTCTCGGTGCAACAGACCCAGGCGAGTCGACCTTCCACCTTCACCGTGGCGTCGCTGGCGCTGATTTTGATCTCTTCGGTGTTCCGGAAAATTTGTTCCCAGCTTTCGCGCACTTGGTCCCATCCGACAATCAAACCCCAGCCCGGATGGACGCATTTCACCCAATCTTCATGCAACCACACTTCGGCCATCTTCTTCGGGTCAAGCGCTTCCAGAGCGGCGTAGAAACGGTTGTTGGCTTTGAGCACTTCGGCTTCGGAGGAATTCGACAAAGGCGCGCTCCCATTCTGTTGCCGGTTTCGATTTAGAATAGAGGAAGCTCGTGCTTTTGACAATTTCTTTCAAGGATGAAGTCAAGTGCCTCCATCCAAGATCAAGATCGTTGTTCTTTACGCCATCATCTGTTTCATCTGAAGGGTTGCGCCGACGCGACGGCCGTATTGTTTGACTTCAGGGTGGCTTTCTCCTAAAATCGGTCGAAAGATTGGAGGGCGTTATGCCAGGACGATTGGGTCCGATGGAGATTTTTCTGATTCTCCTCATTGTGGTGCTGATTTTTGGGGGAAAGAAGATCCCGGAAATTGGCAAGGGCATCGGGGAAGGAATCAAGAACTTTAAGGACGCAATGAAGGACGGCAAAGAGGGGTCGGGCGAGGAGAAGAAGTGACGCGTCCGCTCGTCAAATGTTTGTCCCGCCGTTGAAAAGGGTGCGTGGCGAAACGCGTTCGTCACCAAGCTCGATGGATACAATCCAAGGCTGATTCTCTCCGCTGATTTCTTCACCTATTATCTTATGCTGCATTTTTCTGAGGGTGCAGGAGTGTCGCCGCGCTTATCGGGCGATTTCTCTTGTGGTTTGTCAGCTCGCTTCGTCTTGGCGCACGTAGATGTCGCGCGCGATGTCCTCTTCCAACGCCACCTGCGTCTCCTCGCACTGCAAAACCACGGAAGGAGATTTCTGGAAAAGTCTCACGCTGACTCCGGGAGTGATGCCGAAAGCAGAAAGCTTCTGGAGGCGCGGAAAGTTCCGGGTGTTGATGTAGGCAATGCGACCGGCCCCGCCGACGTTCAACGACGTCAAGGGTTGAACCAGCGGTTTGACATTGCTGCGTGCCTGCACACAACAATTGCCTTCGGGGATGGGCCGACCATGAGGACATCGCGAGGGATGGCCTAAGAGCGTGCAGATGGAATCGGTAACACCGTAAGCCAGCGAGTGCTCGAATTCACAGGCGTTATCCTCGGCCACCTGAAGATCCACTCCCAACACATCCATGACCAAGCGCTCCGCCAATCGATGGCGGCGGATGATCTCTCGAGCGCGACCTCGACCCTCTGGCGTCAGGATAAGTTTTCCTTTCTTCGTCTCGATGAGGCTATGCCCGCGAAGCTCGTCCAACAATTCTGAGGTGACCGGCAGATCCGCCCTTTCCGCGACGCGGTCCAGGTTCGTGTCCCCTTGTTCTTCGGCGGTCCAAACCGCCTCCAAGACTTCTTCCATTTGATGAGTAATCATAAAGGCGTCCAATTCTGTGGCGACTTTCGACCTTTGTCGTTAAAGCAGCCGACTGAACTGAGGTGCTTGATGGAGGATCCAGTTCAGGAGAGATCCCGTCCCAATGGCCACCGGAGTAATAAAGAGCGCAATGTACACGGCGCGTTTCCAACCGTGCTCCTTGATCATCATGAAAAATTGGGCCGTGCAGGGGACGAAGAGAGTCATCGTCACGAGGGCAACCACAATCTGAATGTGGTCGAGTTTGCCTGCTTGGGCGAGTTGGTAAAGGCCGGCGGCGCCATAATCGCGCCGCAAAAAACCCAGGATGAAAGCGGTGGCCGTCTCCGCCGGCAATCCCAACAGCTTCACTACGACCGGCTCTGTGGCTTCGATGATGTATTTCAGCACCCTCATCTGATCGAGCAAAAACAAAATGAATGTCCCCAGCATGAACAGCGGTACGGCTTCGCGAAGGTACCATTTCATCCGCATCCAGGTTTTGAAACCGATATTTCGCAGTTGGGGAACTCGGATCGGAGGGATTTCAAAAATGAAATCGCTGCGTTGGCCGCGCACAATCTTCGATGAAAGATAACCCACCAGGAATACTTGTGCCGTCACGGATCCGAAGATGGTGAGGACGGCGAGCTTCGAGACTCCCGCCGTGATTCCCAAAATCACTCCCAATTGCGCGGAGCAAGGCACCCCCAGGGCCAGCACCAACGTCGCGATGATTCTTTCCTTCTTGGTCGAAAGAACTCGCGTCGTCACGGTAGCCATCGTATCACAACCTAGCCCCAGAATGAGCGGCAGGACGGCCTTTCCGTTCAGTCCCATGGCGCGAAAAATCCGGTCCGATAAAATGGAAAGGCGCGGCAGATATCCGCTGTCTTCAAGAATCCCAAACGCCAGAAAGAATGTTCCGACAATGGGAAGGACAATGGCAATCGCGTAGGGGAGAGCCATGGAGATGAGACCGTATTGCCCCACAAACATCTCGCGGATGAAGGTGATCGGCATGATGGACTGAAAAAGGATCCGCGCCCACGGCACAATGTAATTTCCAAAAACGATTTTTTCGAGAAAGTTGACCGCGGTTTGTGCCCCGAGGACTCCGACAAATTCGTACATGAAGAAGAGTATGACAA